>DAMABW010000154.1:0-9783 GCA_031999925.1 Massilia sp.
CCATGGAAGCCCAGCGGAATCGCGCTGGGTACGGTGGCGCGCACGATTGGCGTCATCGTCCTGGCATCGACGACGGCCAGTTCCGACGTCTCCGCATCGCGCGCCGAACCGACCGTCAGCAGCACACCGTCGTCCTCGCTCTCGCCATGCGGACGGGCGACGAAAACCGGTTCGCCGAACACATAGGGTTCGTCGCCGAAGGCCGTCGACCGGCCGGTATCGAGGTCGGTCTTGACGAGCGCCGAGGCATACGCGTGCCCGGCGTCGGGCCAGTTCGCCGCGCCATACACGTAGCGGTACGCGCGGCCGTTCACCCGCTTGTAGTTCGTCGCCGGGAACTCGAAGCCGGCCTCGCCGGGCTTTTCGACCCGCGCCCGCGCCACACCCTGGCGCATGACGATGCGCAGCAGCGTCGGCCTGAGGTCGGGCAACTCCGCCAGCATGCGCTCGACGCGCAGGGCCGTCACGATGCCGGCGTCGGGATAGGCCAGCAGGTCGAGCACGGTCTCGTCGCCGCGCTCGAAGGCATTCACGGTGTGGAAGGCGAAGAACGGCTCGGTCACGTGTTCGCGCACGGCGCCGCTGGCGCGGTCGATCACGACCAGGTGCGTGCCCTCTTCCGGGTGCCAGTCGAAGTGATCGATGTAGCCTTTGCTCGACCAGAGCATCTTCGACGTCTTGACCGCGAACGGGTGCGCGACCAGGATCGCGTTCTCCGGCGTCAGCCCGAAGGTGTGGATATAGGGGATGCGCGCGGTTTGCCAGGACCCGACGACCTCGCGCCGGCGCGCGTCCGGCGCGTGCTCGTAGACCGAGATCGTGCCGTGCATGCCGAACGCCGTGGCGACGTTCACCACCTTTCCCTGCTCGGCGTCGAAGTGGGGGTGGGCCGTCATCATGGCGCCGTGCAGGGTGTCGCTCGCATAGCGCACGTTGCCGTCCACGGCGAGCGTCGCGTCGTCGATGACGAGCTGGCGGCTGCCTTCGGTCATGGCCACCAGGTCGCGGCCGATGCGCACGATGTTGACGTTGTCGTTGTCGGTCATGCGCGGCACCGGCTCGACGATGCGCTGCCACAGCGGGCGTTCGGTCGGCGTGCCGTAGCTGCCGAGCCGGGCCTTGCCGCGCCAGGCGTCGCGCGCCGCCTCCGAGTCGAGCAGGCGCGAGCGGAAGCCGATGCCGGCCTCGCCGATGCGAAAGGCGTAGACCATGCCGAGGCCGTCGAACCAGTGCCTGGCATGCCAGCCCGCCGCGTCGAACACGGCCGGACAGGTGCGTACGAGTTCGCCGCGCAGCCAGCCTGGGATGTCGCCCTCGATCTCGGCGGGAACGTCCGTGTGGCACTCGCGCGAGCGGCGAAACGGCGCGCGGGTTTCGATGGAGAGCGAGTGCGCCAGCATGGTGGCCATGATGATCCTTTCCTGCGCCTGGACGCATGCGCTGCAAAAATCTTCGTCCAGAGGTGTAGATCGTGTTCGGGATCGACAGGTTCCGTCGATCGCGCAAAAGCCTCCGGTAGCGGCGTCAGCGCGGCGTCATGACGACCGAGACGAAGGTCGCGCCGGAGCCGTTGTAGAGCTTGAAGAGCAAGCTGTTGCGGCCCTTCCTGAGACGCACCGTGCGCGTGGTTTCGTTCAGGTTCAGCGTCGCGATCCGGCCCGTCAGGTATGTGAAGTGCATGCGATACCAGGGCTTGAGCTGCTTGCCGCTTTGCCAGACCAGTTCGTCGTTGACCCAGAGTTTGGCGTCGTCGTCGGCGCCCATGGCGAGCACGACGTCGCGCTCGCGGTCCATGTCGATCTCGGTATAGCCGTAGTAGACCGCGGCTTCCGTATAACCCGCTGGCACCAGCGGATACCGGCCGAACTGTTCATACCGCCAGCGCAGCGCGCGGCCTCCTATGCCGGCATACACGGCATCCAGGTCGACGATGCTTTCCGGCGGATAGCCGTTGTCGATGCTTTCCTGTCCAACGCCGGCAAACGGGCCGATCATGTACCAGCTGTCGAGGTAGACGCGGTTGGCGAACGGCGCGCCGGCGCCGAAGATCCGTCCCGCACCCGCACGCATGCGGTTGGCATCCACCTTCGGCGTGCCGGTCTCGGCCTCGTAGTTGCGGCGCTCGACGACAGTGTGCGTGGAATCCGCGTCATGGCCCATGCCCAGGGTCGCGCGTGTGGAGTGGCCGCCGGCGCCGGCCTGGCCGTCCTGGGCGTAGGAGGCGTGCCGGGCGCCGCCGTCTGTCCCCAGCTTGATACCGTTGCGCTGCCTGTCGCGGTCGCGCTGGCGGAACACCAGGGCTTCGTCGGCGCGCCGTGTCAGCTCGTCGATGGACAAGGGTTTGCTCGACGCGCGCTCCTTTTTCAACTGTTCGCGCGCGGCCTGTTCGGGGATCTTCAGGATGCGTGCAAGCTCCCTGGCGCGGTCTTCCTGCAAGGTGCGTTCGATGTCGGCGGCCAGCGTCCTCGCCTTGTGCTCGGGTTCGACGGGCGTGCCGTCCAGACGCTCGGCCGGGTCGGGCGGGTCGTTGCGCTTGTCGCCGGATTGTCCTGTTGCCTTCGTTTCGTCGAGCAGGCGCTTGACCCGCTCCATCGACTGGATCTGGCGCTGGAGCTTTTCGTCGCGCGCGTGCAGCATCGCCGGGGTCGGTGCGCTTGGCGCCGCGATGGCATCGCCACCGCGTACCCGGTCGACCGCGAGCAGGCAGCCGAGCAGCACAAGGTGACACGCCACCGAACTCCAGGCATACGGATGCGCGCGGGCGGATTCGGGCAACATCTGGCCGGCCATGTCAGTTGCGAGTGCGCATCGAGATATTGTTCAGGTGCTCGAACTGGCACAAATCGAGCACATGGACGATGTTCTGGTACGGCGTGCGGCGGTCGCCTTCGATCCTGACCGCCCGTTCCCGGTTATGCGCGGCCGCCTCGTGCAGGCGCTCGCGCAAGCTGCCCAGCGATACCGGCTCGCCACCGTAGTACAGGTCGCCGTCCTTGCCGATGCCGATGACGACCGGCGCGGCGGCCGACGGCGGGTCGAGACTGGCCTGGGCGGCGGGCAGCTCGATCGGCTGGTATTTTTCCTTTTTCTGCACGTCCTGCTGCTTGAAGGAGGTCGCGACCATGAAGAACATCAGCAGGAAGAAAATACAGTCGATCAGCGCAATCAGGCCGATGTCCGGCTGCTCGTCTTCGCCAAGTTCAATCCGCATGGGCCACCATCCTGTCCGGGCTGCGCGCATGGGCGGGTTCAGAACCCGGGAACAGTTCGGCAATCGCCCTGTTGACCGCCTTTTCGAGCGCGATGCCATAGGCCGCGATGCGGTTCTTGAAGAAGTGATAGGCCAGCAGCGACGGCAGCGCCACCGACAAGCCGGCCGCCGTGTTCACCAGCGCCTTCGAAATCCCGCCCGCCAGCAAGGCCGGATCGCCCATCGCGCCGTTAAAGGCAATCGCGTGGAAGGCTTCGATCATGCCGACCACGGTGCCCAGCAATCCGATGATTGGCGCCACGGTTGCGGTCACGGCCAGCGGATAGATGCGCTGGAGATGCTCGCGCAGGGCCACCGATGCCAGGTCTCCCGCCGCGTCCGATACCGCCCGTTCGCCACGGTGGCGCTGCGTGACCAGGTGCAGGAGCACGCGGCCCAGCACGTTCTGCTCGTCTTGCAGCCGGCGCTGCGCCGCGCAGTAGTCGCTCTGTTGAAACAACAGGACGACCTGCTCGGCCAGGCCGCGTGGAACGATGGCGTCCTGGCGGCAGCGGCGAATCCGCTCGATGGTAACGGCAAGCGCCAGGATCGATAAGCCGACGATGGGCAGGATGGCGACGCCGGCGCTGCGCAGCATCTCGCCGAAGCCGAGTTGCTGGGCGAACGCGGAGGGCGCTGCAAGCGCACCCAGTAGCAAGAGAGCGATTCTTCTGGTCACGATAATTCCTGTTCGATCGGCCGTCAGGCCAGGCGGGCGTTGAACCGTTGTTACCTGGTCAGCACCATTCCGACGATTTGCTTGTTGTCAGTATGGCAGACTTTAAACGTAATATCCCATCACAAAGAATATTTTTTTGCCTCACTCAGGCAATTTTCGCTACCACAGCCTAGCAACATGCCAAGCTGCGACACTGGACTCGACGTCAATGCAGCCAGCCGAGGCGTCCGCAGGGTAGCCCAATAATGCTGAGCGGCGCGCAGCCAGGGCATCACCTCTGCACACGCGGTTCGGTCAGCCGCGCGCCCCAGTCTTGCGGCCTTGGTTACGCTAACAGGGTCGGGCTGGCGAATTCGCTTGACCCTATGTCCACCCGCGGACGATGCATGCAGGCAGCAAGCTGGCTGCATATTCCGGTACCGGTCCAGTACATGCTGCGTACCGTATCGCGTCCCATCGACTGAAAAGGAGAATGACCATGGCCTATGAACTGCCACCTCTGCCTTACGCATACGACGCCCTCGAGCCGCATTTCGATGCACGCACGATGGAAATCCACCATACGAAGCACCACCAGACCTACGTCACCAACCTGAACAATGCGTTGAAGGAAGCCGGTGTCGACGACAACGCGCCGATCGAGGACCTGGTCGGGAGGATCGATAGCCTGCCCCAGCAGATCCAGACGGCCGTGCGCAACAACGGCGGCGGCCACGCGAATCACTCGCTGTTCTGGACCGTGCTGAAAGCCGGCGGCGGCGGCCAGCCTTCGGGCGCGGTGGCCGAAGCGATCGAGCGCGATCTCGGCGGCTACGACAAGTTCAAGGAAGCCTTTACCAAGGCCGCGCAGACGCGCTTCGGCAGCGGCTGGGCCTGGCTGACGGTGGGCTCGGACGGCAAGCTGCTGGTGGAGAGCAGCGCCAACCAGGACCACCCGCAGATGGGCAGCTTCGCCGGCCTGTCGGGCGGCACGCCGATCCTGGGCCTGGACGTGTGGGAACACGCGTACTACCTGAACTACCAGAACCGCCGGCCGGATTACATCGCGGCATTCTTCAACATCATCAATTGGGATGAGGTCAACCGCCGGTATGAGGCGGCCGTGAAGTAAGACAGAAAGGGCCGGCACGGCGTAGCTCACGCCGGCCGGACTTCGGTCAATCGATGTACAGCGCAGGCTGCTTGTCTCCATGCAGCCTGCGCTTCCTCCGTACCCGGGCACTCGCCCATCCGTACTTTTCCCTCGTAGTACCCCTCTTCCGCATCCCACTGCACGTTATGCGCGTGTCATCGCACCGTCATGCGCGCCGCTTACATTCTCTGCGTCCTGCAGTCGTATCGGCATGACAACACTCGGCAACATAAGTTGCCAATGAGTAACCACAACTTCTTCGGAAACGTTATGACCTCACGACGCAGATTCTTGCGCGGCAGTGCCCAGGCGGGCATTGCCGCTGCCACCTACGCGGCCTTCCCGCCAGCCATCCAGCGCGCGCTCGCGATCCCCGCCAACAACGCCACCCGCAGCATCCGGGACGTGGAACACGTGGTGATCCTGATGCAGGAAAACCGCGCCTTCGACCATTACTTCGGCACCCTGGCCGGCGTGCGCGGCTTCGGCGACCGCTTCCCGATTCCGCTGCCCGAGGGCCGCAACGTCTGGCAGCAGCGCATGGCCAACGGCAACCTGATGATGCCCTTCCACCTTGACTCCAGCCGCGGCAATGCCCAGCGCGCCAACGGCACGCCGCACGACTGGCTCGACAGCCAGCTGGCCTGGGACAACGGCCGCATGGACCAGTGGCCGCGCTACAAGAACGCGATCTCGATGGGTTACTTCAAGGAGAACGAAATCCCGTTCGCCTTTGCGCTGGCGAACGCCTTTACGCTGTGCGACGCCTACCACTGCGCAATGCACACCGGTACCGACGCGAACCGCTCCTTCTTCCTGACCGGCACCAACGGCGCCGTCCCCACCGGCAAGGCCTTCGTTACCAACGAGTGGGATGCGATCGACGGCACCGTGGCCGGCGTGAACACCGGCTACACCTGGACCACCTATGCCGAACGCCTGGAGGCGGCAGGCGTCAGCTGGATCAGCTACCAGAACATGCCCGACGAATGGGGCGACAACATGCTCGGCGCCTTCCGCCAGTTCAAGCGCGCGAATATCGCATCGGGCTATCCGGTGTCCAGCGGCGGCGCGCCGAACCAGCCCTACACCAACACCGGCCAGGCCCTGCCCTACCACGCCTACGATGCGGCCACCGACAACGCCAGCAACCCGCTGTACAAGGGCATCGCCAACACCCTGCCCGGGACCCAGCCGGAACAGTACCTGGACGCCTTCAAGCGCGACATCCGCGAGGGCAAGCTGCCGCAGGTATCGTGGATGAACGCGCCGTCGATCTACTGCGAACACCCCGGCCCATCGAGCCCGGTGCAGGGTTCCTGGTTCCTGCAGGAGGTGCTGGACGCGCTGACGGCGAATCCCGAGGTGTGGAGCAAGACCGTCCTGATCGTCAACTTCGACGAGAACGACGGCTACTTCGACCATGTGCCCTCGCCTTCCGCGCCTTCGCCCGACGGCAAGGGCGGCTACGCGGGCAAGACCACGCTGCCGCCGGGCGCCCTGGGTGCGGAATACTTCACGCACGGCCGGCCCGAAGGCAGCACCCGCCAGCCGGCGCCGGACGGCCGCGTCTACGGACCCGGCCCGCGCGTGCCGATGTACGTGATCTCGCCCTGGAGCCGTGGCGGCTGGGTCAACTCGCAGGTGTTCGACCACACCTCGGTGCTGCGCTTCCTGGAAACGCGCTTCGGCGTCAAGGAACCGAACATCAGCCCCTTCCGCCGCGCCGTGTGCGGCGACCTGACCAGCGCCTTCAACTTCGAGACGCCGAACAGCGAAGCCTTGCCGGTGCTGGCCGGCCGCAAGAGCAAGGCCCAGGCCGATGCCTTGCGCGCCGCGCAGCAACGCCTGGGGCAGATCGCGCCGCCTTCCGCGCCGCAGATGCCCTTGCAGGCGGTCGGCACCCGCCCATCGCGCGCGCTGCCGTATGAACTGGCGACCGTCTGCGAGGTGCTGCCCGGCGCCACGATGAACGCCGCGCAGGTGGCGCTCACCTTCGTCAACAGCGGCCGCCAGGGCGCCGTGTTCCATGTGTACGACCGCAAGAACCTGGCCGCCGTCCCGCGCCGCTACACCGTGGAGCCGGGCAAGTCGCTGTCGGACGTCTGGACCCCGGCGGTCGGCGGGCCCTACGACTTGTGGGTGCTGGGGCCGAACGGCTACCACCGCCACTTCACCGGCAGCGCGCTGCGCGCCGTGGCGGCCGGGCAGCCGCGTCCGGACGTGCAGGTGCGCTGCGATGCGGCGACCGGCGAACTGGTGCTGCGCCTGATGAATGGCGGCGCTGCGCCCTGCACCTTCAACCTGAACGCCAACGCCTATGCGGCGCTGCGGCAGATGCACACGGTGGCGCCGCGCACCGAAGTCGTAGTGCGCATTCCGGTGGCGAGCAACGGCTACTGGTACGACTTCAGCGCCACGGTGTCAGGCCAGACCGACTACCTGCGCCGCTTCGCCGGCCGCCTTGAAACCGGGCGCCACACGGTCAGCGACCCGGCGCTGGGCCGCGCCTGACCCAGGACGTATTTGATCAAGACAACGCGGCCGGCGCGCTGCCGGCCGCTTTCGCTTATCCCTTATTCATCGAGAGGAACGCCATGCATCCCATCATTCGCAATGTCGCCGTCAGCGCAGCCCTCGTGCTGTGCGCGCCCTTCGCCTCGGCCACCGTGCTGAACTTCGACGACATCGTCGGCCCGGACGGCATTGCCGCCATGCCGGTCGATTACGGTGGACTGGACTGGTCGAACGCCGGCATGTCCGTCTACACCTACGAGCAGCCGCCGTTCACCGCCCATTCCGGCCTGGGCCGGGTCACCACCGACTGGACCGACAACTGGCCGGTGGCCAGCACCATCCGCTTCCTGTCGCCGACCGTTTTCGGCGGCGCCTGGTTCGCGGGTTATAGCGACAGCAGTGTTCGATTCGACTTGTACTTCGCCGGCCAGCTGGTAGCCAGTTCGGCGTCGCTGCAGTTGTCGGATGTGCCGACCTACCTGGATGCGGGCTGGGGCCAGGCGATCGATACGATCGTGGTGGCCAGCGATTTCCCGGCCGCGTACGTGATGGACGATTTCAGCTTCGAGGGCGCGGCTGAAGTGCCGGAGCCGGGGTCGTTCGCGCTGGTGCTGGCTGGCCTGGGGCTCGCGGGTGCGGTACGCCGGCGCGGGTTTGGTAAATAGTATGGTTCTGTGCCGCTCCCGGGCGGCGCGAGGCACGTGGCGGGCTAGCCTGCCATCGTGCCCCATCCTGGCAGAACCCAGCTCAGGACTTCGACTTCGTGCTGCGCCGGGTGCGCGAATGGCTGCTGCGGCTCTTGCGGCGCGAGGTCGTGCGGCGCGGCGGCTTGTGCTTGTGCGCAGTCTTGGTTTCGCCGGCGGCGGCGCGCTGCTTGTTGACGATGCGGGCCGCGACCTCGTCTTCGCGTCCCTTATAACGTTTTTCCTTCTTGAACTTGCGTTCCAGTTTCTTGGCTTCGCGTTCGCGTTTCGGGCTGGCTCCTCGCGGCATATTTTTCTCCTGTTTGTGTAGACATGTCTATCGTAGACACAGGACGGCAAGCCTGGCGCACGCATGCCCGGCAGCCCGTATGGTCGGCAAAAACAAGGTTCTCCGCCATACGCCAGCTGGTATACACTTCCGCGCACAACATCGCGCCCATCCCGGGCGTATTCCAGATTGCGAACATGAGACCACCCTTCCTTGCCTACGCCCTCCCTGTCCTGCTCTTCGGTGCCAGCGCTACCGCACGCGCCGACGTCGACTACCAGCTGAAGATCACCGACGCCGCCCAGCACCTCGCCGAAGTACGCGCCACCTTCCCGGCCACGAGCAGTACCACGCTGGACGTGTCGATGCCGAACTGGCGCACCGGCCGCTACAACATGCTGAACCTGGCCAATGGCGTGCGCCTGTTCAAGGCCTTCGACGCCAAGGGCGCGGCGCTGCCGGTCGAGAAGACCGACAAGGGCACCTGGCAAGTCAAAACGACACCGGGCGACGCGGTCACCGTGCAGTACGAGCTGTATGCGAATACCCTGGGCGAGCGCACCCGCCACATCGACGACACCCACGCTTACCTCGACGCCAGCGGCGTGTTCGTCTACGCCGCGCCCTTCCGCAAGGAGAAGGTGAACGTCAAGCTGGACGTGCCGCAGGGTTGGAAGTCGCGCTCGGGCATGGACGCGGGCAACTGCGACCACTGCTTCGTCGCCGCCGACTACGACGTGCTGGTCGACGCGCCGATCGAGACCGGCCTGCACGAGTTCTACACCGACAAAGTCGATGGCCGCACCATCGAACTCGCCATCTGGGGCCGCGGCAACCACGACGGCAAGCAGATGATGAACGACCTGAAGAAGATCGTCGGCGAGACCGCGAAGCTCTATAACGGCAAGTATCCTTTCCAGCGCTACCTCTTCATCGTCCACGCGACCGACGGTGCCGGCGGCGCCACCGAACACGCCAACTCCACCGTGATCCAGAAGCCGCGCTGGACCTTCGCGCCGCGCAAGGCCTACCTGAACTTCCTGCGCACGGCCGCGCACGAGTTCTATCACACCTGGAACGTCAAGGCCTACCGTCCGAAGGAGATGGTCCCCTACGACTACCAGAACGAGAACTACAACCGCCTGCTGTGGGTCGCCGAGGGCCACACGTCCTACTTCGAAGAGCTGATCGTGCTGCGCGCTGGCCTGGAAAAGCGCGATGAGTTCTATGAAG
>DAMABW010000155.1:0-9770 GCA_031999925.1 Massilia sp.
GAAGTCGAGCATCCAGGTCGCGACTTTCACCAGGTATTGCCCCATGCGGCCGGTGTTTTCCGGTTTCACCAACCAATCGGCCACCTTTTGCGCCGGGTCGTGCTTGCGGATCAGGCCGACGATGGACTCCGTATCCAGGAATTTCTCGCGCACGAACAGCGCCAGGTTATCGGCGATCTTGGCCTTGTTGTTCGGGATGATGTTCGTGTGCCGCGACACCACAGGAATCGGCACGCGCTTGAACAGCGCCACCACGGCGAACCAGTCGGCCAGGGCACCCACCATCGCCGCTTCGGAAAAGGCTTTCAATAAACCTGTCCACCAGGTCTGGGGCAGGAAAAAGCTCAGCACGAACAGCGCGGCCGCGCCGATGAAGAAGGCCAGCGCCAGCCGTTTCGATTGATCGAGTTCGCGTTCTTTCGTCATGGGGTCACGGATGAGTTGTCTACATCGGCAATCCTATATGACCCGGGCGGTTTTCAGCTGCGCGATTGCGTCCTGGGTCCAGCCCCAGTCGGCCAGGATGTCGGCGCTGTGCTGGCCCGGCGTGGCGGGCGCATGGCCGGCTTCGGGCACGGTGCGGCTGAAGCGCGGGGCCGGGGCGGGCTGGGTGACGCCGCCGATGTCGACGAACGTGCCGCGCGCGCGGTTGTGCGGGTGCACGGGCGCTTCCGCCATGTCGAGCACGGGGGCGACGCAGGCATCGGTCCCTTCGAGCAGTGCGCACCACTCGTCGCGCGTGCGTGTGGCGAACAGGGCGGCGAACTTCACTTTCAGTTCAGGCCAGCGCTGTTGGCTCCACTGCCTGGAGAACTCGGGGTCGGTGGCGCCGGTAAGCGCCAGCAGTTGGGCGTAGAACTGCGGCTCGATGGCGCCGACCGACAGGTACTTGCCGTCGCGGCAGGCGTAGGTGTCGTAGAACGGTGCACCGCCGTCGAGCATGTTGGCTGCGCGCGCGTCGCTCCAGGAGCCGTGCGCGCGCAGGCCGTACATCATCGCACCCAAGAGGGCCGAGCCGTCGGTCATGGCGGCGTCGACCACCTGCCCCTTGCCTGAGCCTCGCGCCTCCAGTGCGGCGCAGACCACGCCAAAGGCGAGCATCATGGCTCCGCCGCCGAAGTCGCCGACCAGGTTCAGCGGCGGCGGCGGCGGGGAGTCGGCACGGCCCATGGCGTGCAGCATGCCGGACAGGGCGATGTAGTTCAGGTCGTGGCCGGCGGCTTGCGACAAGGGACCGGTCTGGCCCCAGCCGGTGATGCGGCCGTAGACCAGCTTCGGGTTGCGCGCGAGGCAGGCGTCGGGGCCGAGACCGAGGCGTTCCATGACGCCGGGGCGGAAGCCTTCGAGCAGGATGTCGGCTTGCTCCAGCAGTTTCAGGACGATCTCTTTCGATTCGGGGTGCTTCAGGTCGAGGGCGAGGGAGCGGCGGCCGCGGGCCATGACGTCGTACTTGGTTCCCAGGCTGGGGAAAGGCGTGGCGGCGCCGGGCACGGGCTTGCGGTCGATGCGGATGACCTCGGCGCCCATGTCGGCCAGCATCATGGCGGCGAAGGGACAGGGGCCGATGCCGACCATTTCGATGATTTTGATACCGTGGAGGGGACCGGGCATGTGTCTCACATTTTCGAACGATCAAGCGGTGTCGTGGTGGGTTCGAGAACCCACCCTACGAAAAATCCAGCGTTTATAAGGAGCGGGCGATGATCTCTTTCATGATTTCGTTGGCGCCGCCGTAGATGCGCTGGACGCGGGCGTCGACGTACATCTGGGCGATCGGGTATTCGAGCATGTAGCCATAGCCGCCGAACAGCTGCACGCATTGGTCGACCACCTTGCATTGCAGGTCGGAGAGCCAGTACTTGGCCATCGAGGCGCGTACCGTGTCCATGCGCCCGGCCAGCATGTCCTCGACGCAGCGGTCGATGAAGATGCGCGCCACCGTGGCTTCGGTTTTTATTTCAGCGAGCACGAAGCGGGTGTTCTGCATCTCGATGAGATGCTGGCCGAAGGCGCGGCGTTCCTTCGCATGCTCCACCGTCAGGTGCAGCGCGCGTTCGATGGCGGCCACGCCGGCCACGCCGATGATGGTGCGCTCGTAGGGCAGCTCGGTCATCAGTTGGGCGAAGCCCCTGCCCTCTTCGCCACCGAGCACGTTCGCCAGCGGCACGTGTGCCTCGTCGAAGAACAGCTCGCAGGTGTCCTGGCCTTTTTGCCCGACTTTTTCCAGGATGCGGCCGACACGAAAGCCTGGATTGTCGCGGGTCTCCAGCAGCATCAGCGAGATGCCTTTCGCGCCAGCGGCCGGGTCGGTCTTGGCCACCACCAGGATCAGGTCGGCCAGGTAGCCGTTCGAGATGAAGGTCTTGGAGCCGTTCAAACGGTAGCCATCGGCGCCGCGCACGGCGCCCGTGCGGATGCCTTTCAGGTCCGAGCCGGCGCCCGGTTCCGACATGGCAATCGCCGCGACCATCTCGCCGCTGGCCAGCCGTGGCAGGTAACGGCGCTTCTGCTCCTCGGTGCCCTGGTTCAGCAGGTAGTGGGCGACGATGGCGTGCACGTGCAGGCCGAAGGCCATGTCGCCGGCATAGCCCAGCTCCTCGAACACCACGGCCATGTGGGCGAAGTTGCCGCCGGCGCCGCCATATTCCTCGGGGATGTCGGCGGCCAGCAGGCCCATCTCGCCTGCCTTGTGCCACAACGCGCGGTCGACGTGCTGCTGTTCGCGCCAGCGCTCGCCATGCGGGGCGATTTCGCTGGACACGAAGCGGCGCACGGCGTCGCGGAAAGATGCGAGTTCAGGATTGCTCCAGGAAGGCGTCATCAACTCCATGGCGTCCTCCTCAACCCGCGCGGTACATGGTGACGACGCAGGCGCCGCCCAGGCCCAGGTTGTGCTGCAGCGCCGTGCGGGCGCCCTCGACCTGGCGCGCGCCGGCACTGCCGCGCAGCTGGTGGGTCAGCTCGAAGCATTGCGCCAGACCCGTGGCGCCGAGCGGGTGGCCTTTCGACAGCAGCCCGCCCGACGGATTGGTGACGACCTTGCCGCCGTAGGTGTTGTCGCCAGCGCGGATGAATTTGTCCGCACCGCCTTCCGGGCACAGGCCCAGGGCTTCGTAGGTGATCAGTTCGTTGTGGGCGAAGCAGTCGTGCAGTTCGATCACGTCGAGGTCATCGGGGCCGATGCCGGCCTGCTCGTAGACCTTGGTGGCCGCCTCCCGGCTCATCTCGTAGCCGACCAGGCGCATCATGTCGTTCGCTTCAAAAGTGCTGGCGCGGTCGGTGGTCATGGCCTGGGCGGCGATGTGCACGTCGGTGCGCAGGCCGCGCTTCTTCGCGAAAGCCTCGGAGACCAGCACGGCGGCAGCGGCGCCGCAGGTCGGCGGGCAGGCCATCAGGCGCGTCATCACGCCGGGCCAGATGGCGGGGGCGTCGAGCACGTCCTGGGCCGTGACTTCCTTGCGCAGCAGCGCCAGCGGGTTGTTCACGGCGTGGCGGCTGGCCTTGGCGCGGATGCGTGCAAAGGCTTCCAAAGGCGTGCCGTATTTTTCCATGTGCGCCAGGCCCGCGCCGCCGAAGTAGCGCAGCGCCAGCGGGATCTCGGGCTTGCCGACCAGGCGGTCGGTGACGGCGTCGAAGTCGTCGAACGGCGCCGGGCGGTCGGTGAAGACCGAGCCGAGGGCGCCGGGACTCATCTGCTCGAAGCCCAGCACCAGCACGCAGTCGAGCGCGCCGCTGGCGATCGCCTGGCGCGCCAGGAACAACGCCGTCGAACCGGTCGAGCAGTTGTTGTTGACGTTGACGATGGGGATACCGGTCATGCCGACGCCGTACAGGGCTTTCTGGCCGCAGGTGGAGTCGCCGTAGACGTAGCCGACGTAGGCCTGCTCGATGTCGCCGTAGTCGATGCCGGCGTCCTGCAAGGCAGCGCGGGCGGCGTCCGCCCCCATCTGGTGGTAGGGCGCGCTGGCGCCGGGCTTGGCGAACGGGATCATCCCGACGCCGCTGACGTAGACCTTGTTCATGCTTGTCTCCTGATTTTGTGGTCGGACTGCTTGTCCTTTTTATGTTGTCGATTATAGACAGAACCCCTTACCCGGGAAGGGTTTGCGGCCCGAGGCCCTGCTCTATTTTTTTATCAGCAATGTTGCTACGTCGCTTATACTGCTCCGATTCAACCTCGATAAGGAGCTGTACTGCATGCATCACGAACTCAGTCTGATCACCACCATTGCCGCCGCGCTGGGCTTCGGCCTTCTCTTCGGGATGATCGCCGTACGCCTGAAGTTACCCGCGCTGGTTGGCTACCTGGCCGCCGGTATCGTCATCGGCCCAGCCACACCCGGTTTTGTCGCCGATGTGTCGCTGGCCTCGCAACTGGCCGAGATCGGGGTGATGCTGCTGATGTTCGGCGTGGGCCTGCACTTCTCGCTGCGCGACCTGCTCGATGTACGCAAGATCGCCCTGCCCGGCGCGATCCTGCAGATCGCCGTGGCCACCGCGATGGGCATCGGCATGGCCTGGCTGTGGGGCTGGAGCCTGGGCGCCGGCCTGGTGTTCGGCCTGGCGCTGTCGGTGGCCAGTACCGTGGTGCTGCTGCGCGCACTGGAAAGCCGCGGCATCCTCGATTCCATGAACGGGCGCATCGCGGTCGGCTGGCTGGTGGTCGAAGACCTGGTCACGGTGCTGGTGCTGGTGCTGCTGCCGGCGATTGCCGGCCCGCTCGGCGGCAAGGGCCCCGATGTGGCGCATGCCGACACCTCGCTCTGGCTCGCGCTGGGCAAGACCCTGCTGCAGGTGGGCGCCTTTGTCGCCTTCATGCTGCTGGTCGGGCGCAAGCTCTTCCCGTGGTTCCTGTGGCGCGTGGCGAAGACCAATTCGCGCGAACTGTTCACGCTGTCGGTGATCGCCGCCGCCGTCGGTATCGCCTACGGCTCGTCGGAACTGTTCGGCGTGTCGTTCGCGCTGGGCGCGTTCTTCGCCGGCATGGTGCTGCGCGAGTCCGACCTGTCGCACCGCGCGGCCGAAGAATCGCTGCCGCTGCGCGACGCATTCTCGGTGCTGTTCTTCGTTTCGGTCGGCATGCTGTTCGACCCGATGGTGCTGATCGACAGCCCCCTGAAAGTGCTGGGCGTGGTCGCCGTCATCATCTTCGGCAAGTCGATCGCGGCCATGCTGCTGGTGCTGGCGCTGCGCTATCCGCTCAATACCGCGATCACGGTCTCGGCCAGCCTGGCGCAGATCGGCGAGTTCTCGTTCATCCTGGCGGCGCTCGGTATTTCGCTGGGCCTGATGCCGCAGGAAGGGCAAAGCCTGATCCTGGCCGGTGCGATCATCTCGATCGCCGTCAACCCGCTGCTGTTCACGGCCATCGAGCCGCTGCAGCGCTGGCTGCGCGCGAACTCCGACGCGGTGCGCAAACTCGAATCCTCGCCCGATCCGCTGGCCGAACTGCCGATGACGGTGCCGCACGAGCGCCTCAGCGGCCAGGTGGTGCTGGTCGGTTACGGCCGCGTGGGCCGGCGCATCGCCGACGCGCTCAAGGCGCAAGGCATCCATTACGTGGTGGCCGAGCAGAACCGCGAGATCGTCGACGCCCTGCGCAAGCGCGACCAGCCGGCCGTGGTCGGGAATGCGGCGGAGCCGGCGGTGCTGATCCAGGCCCACATCGCGCGCGCGGCGGTGCTGGTGATCGCCACGCCGGACACCTTCCACGTGCGCACCATGATAGAGACGGCCAAGGCCCTGAATCCCACGATCCGGGTGGTGGTGCGCACGCATAACGAGCAGGAAGCGGAACTGCTGCGCGAAGATACGGGCGGCAAGGTGTTCCTGGGCGAGCACGAGCTGGCGGGCAGCATGACGCGTTATGTGCTCGATACCTTGAAGGATGCGCAGCACGCGCATTGATTCAGGTTCGGCATGAACAAATCCCCGTCGGCGCATGCGTTGGGCGGGGATTTTTCGTAGGATGGGCAGGCAAATAAAAAAGCCCGCTGGCGTATCGCGCAGCGGGCTTTTTTTAACTGATGCCGGACTTACGCGGCAACCATCTCGCCGGTCTCCGAGCACAGCTTCAGGTTCGCATGCTTCGGCGCGAACTGCAGCAGTTCCTTGCGCTCTTCCAGCAATTCGAACACGGCGTCCTTCGACAGCACGTACTGGTCGAGCAGCGTGTCCTTGATCGACTCGATCATGGCGCGGTAGTCTCGCATGGCGCCCAGGGTGTAGCTGTACAGCTCGTCGGCCTTTTCTTCCATCTGGCGCAGGGTGTGCTCGCCGCTGGCGTCGTTCTGCAGCTGGCTGTAGTCGATCTTCGAGCGCGAGTACATCGACAGGCGGTTGACCATCAGGTTCAGCATCTTGGTTACTTTCTCGATGTCGTTCTGGGCGCCGACCGAGATGCCGCGGGCGCCGTAGAACAGCTCTTCGGCCGCCATGCCGCCGTACAGGCCGATCACGTCGCGCTCGAGTTCTTCCAGGGTACGCAGCGACATGTCGTCACCCGACTGCAGCACGTAGCCGAGGGCGCCGATCTTCGAGACGGCTTCGGTCGAGATTTTCAGCAGGTGCGACTTTTCCTTCACTTCGTCGAGCGACAGGCCGGCGCGCAGGTGCGGGTCGATCTGCATGAAGAAGTGGCCCAGTTCGTGCAGGGCGATGCGCTCGCGCTGCTTGTGCTTTTCGGCCGTGGTGGCGCGGTCGGTCAGGCCGATGGTGGCGCGCTCGTAGGCACGGAACAGCAGATCGGTGTTGATGATCGTCTTTTCCTGGATCGATAGCATCGATGCGCGCTCGACCACGGTTTCGAGAAGCGCCGGGCTCAGGTTCTGGGTGATCTCGGCCACCTGGTCCAGGTCGAGGTCGTCGTAGTCGACCAGGCCTTCCTTCTTACGCGCCAGGAAGCTCTTCAGCAGTTCGCGCCGTTCCATCTTGTTCGGCAGGCGGAAGTTGATCTTCACCGAGAAGCGGCGCAGCATCGCTTCGTCCATCTCGGTCGAGGCATCGTCGAAGTTCGAAGCGATGATCCAGATCACGTTCTGGCCCTTGTCGCTCTTCACGCCGTCCAGCAGGCCGAGCAGGGTGTTGGCGGTATCGTCTTCCCATTTCTTTTCGCTGCGGCCGCGCGGCATGAACAGGCTCTGGCCTTCGTCGAGGAAGATGATGCACTTGCCTTTGGCGCAAGCCTTGCGGTACAGGGCGTTCAGGGCTTTCGAGCCGCCGCCGACGTAACCCGATTCCAGGGCCGAACCCGAGGCCGAGATCAGCGGCATGTTCAGGCGCTTGGCCAGGTAGCCGACCAGCTTGGTCTTGCCGGTACCGGCAGGACCGGTCAGCATCACGTTGAACGGCTTGTCGATGTTGTGCGACGCATATTCGTCGCGGTTGCGGATCATGTCTTCCAGGTGCAGCACTTCCTGCTTGATGTCTTCCATGCCGATCAGGTCGTCCATGCTGCCCTTCAGCTTGTCCGGGCTGATCATGGTCGAGCTGGCGCCCATGCCCGGGATGCCGAACTTCAGGCAATACACGATCAGGAGCAGCAGCACGATCTCGAAGGCGTGGCGCTTCAGGAAGTCCACGGCGTGGGCGCCGGCCGAGCCTTCTTCGTCCAGCACGGCCTTGTGCGACGCCAGATAGTCGTCCTTGGCGATCGAATAAGGAATCGCGTTCTTCAGCAGGACTTCGCGCTCCAGGCTCAGGTGCGAGGTGCTCGGCACCTTGACCACGTGCAGCTCCGGCGAACCCTTGAACTTGAACACGTAGCGCGGCGACTCCGACAGCGGCTTGGCCACCATCAGGTAATCGAGCTTGTCCTTTTGCGTGGCCAGGCGGGTGATTTCGGAGATGTCCTGCGAGTGGACGACCGGGCTCGTGTCTTGCGGCTTGTCCGCCGACCAGATCGCCACGCCCGCGATCGCACCCAGCACGACGGCGGTGGCGATGCGGACATATACGTTCTTGAAAGCGATCTGGAGTCGGGCAAAGTTGGGCATATTCGGTACTCTACAAATGTATGGTGCGCGTGATGCAACAGTGCGTAAAGCGAGGACGGCCTTCCGGGGTGCGCTTGTCGGAATGGCGGCGGCCGGATCGTGTCGATGGGCCGCATGGAGTCGAACAGATAAGCATTCGACATCTTTTTGATGCCCGTAGGCAACAGGGATAGGGAGACTATACCCGTAAAGAAAACCGAGATGTATACGGGAAGCTTAAAAATTTTTGATTGGACGCATAGCTGGAAAGGCTGACAAGCGAATTCATTATGAAGCTGTCAAAAGTATCGATAAAGCGTCTATTCATACCAACAAGAGCTTGATACCGTTTTAACGGTTTACACAAGAAGTCTTGATGTCTTGATATGAACCTTCTCGGGGCGTGTCGCATTTCTTTAACATGGCGAGGAATCAGGTTCGTGCGTCACGTTCGTGCGCGCTGCTGCGCGCTGGCCGCCGATACGAATCCGGCACGAATCGAACATGAACCGGTCAGCGGTTTTTGTTATGCTTTTCGAGGAACCGGTGGCGCAGGCGAGATCGCCTCCGTTTCCCGCGAGGCGTTTGTACCCAGCAATATCTGCAAGGAAGGGAACAACCGTGAACAGATGCTTATTTGCCCTGGCGCTGGGTCTGGTCATTGGTGGCGCGGCGCAGGCCGCCGTCATCGACCTGTCAGCGGCGCCGCATGCCGGCGCCATGCCGCACGCCCAGGTATCCCACCTGGCTCCCACACCCCGCCTCGATGTCGTCGTTCCGCCGACGCACATGTCGGAATTGCCGGAACCGGAAGTGTTTGCGATGATGCTGGTCGGCCTGGTGCTGCTCGGCTACCGGGCACGCCGGCGCGACAGCAGCGAAAAGTTCAAATAGTTCGCAGGAAATACCTGGGTTTCAGGCGGCGGATGCCGGCAGCCGGGCTTCAGGTCAGGCGCCGGGCGCTGCTTCCGCACACAGCGCATACAGTTTGCACAGGGTATTCCAGTTGCGAGAAGTCGTGGTGTTGCCCAGTTGCTTGCCGAGCGCGGCAGCCGCGGGGCTGTCGAGCACCCCGTCCGGACACCATACATAGGCGGCACGCTGGCCCAGGGCCAGGGCACCCTCGCCCCAGTCGCGTTCGCACAGCGGCGCCAGCGCAGTGCGCGCAGCAGTGTCAGGCAGCAGGAACACCAGCAGGCGCGCATGATCGGAAGAAAGCGGCAGCAAGGTATTTTCCGCCAGCACCGATGCCAGGTCGCCGCCGGCCAGCACCATGACGCGCGCCGCCACCCCGAGCTTCAGCACCATCGCTTCTTCGATGGCAGTGGCAGCGGCCAGCGGATCGATCTCGCCGGCACCGAACACGAGATTACCGCTGTTCAGGACGCTGCGCACGTCGGTATAGCCGAGATCGGCAACCAGGGCGCGCAGGTCGGCCATGGCCACGCGCTTGGCGCGGCCGACATTAATGCCACGTAACAGGGCGATGTAGCGTTGGCTGGTCATGCGCCCATGTTAGCGTCCATTTGATGGACGGACTATTTTTCTTTCAGCAAGTTACTTCAGCAGACCTTCGTCGCGCAGTGCCTGCTGCACGGCAGGGCGGGCGCCGATGCGTGCGCGGAAGGCTTGCAGTTGCGGCCAGTCGGCCAGGCTGAATTTGACGACGTCGGCCCAGCCCAGCACCGTGAACAGATAGGCGTCGGCCACGCTGAACCGGCTGCCGGCCAGGAACTCGCGGTTGTCGAGATGGCGCGCGATGTGCGAGAAACGCAGCGCCAGCATCTTGCGCGCGTT
>DAMABW010000156.1:0-3600 GCA_031999925.1 Massilia sp.
GCCTGGTCGACAATCCCGTGGAAGCCGTGCTGCGGGCGGGCCTGCCCGAAGGCCTGAGCGGCGAGGTCATCCTCGTCGACCGGCTCGGGCAACGCAGGCGTATCGCTGATTCGGCCGCGCCCATCTTCGACTGGAACGGGCAGCTCGCAGGCGCCGTGATGGTCTTCAGGGATATTTCCGATACCGTCGCGCTGACCATGCAGATGACCCATCTCGCCCAGCACGATTTCCTCACCAACCTGCCCAACCGTGTCCTCCTGAACGACCGCGTCAGCCAGGCCATCGCCTCGGCCCGGCGCAGCGGTACCTGCCCGGCGCTGCTGTTCCTCGACCTGGACAAGTTCAAGCACATCAACGATTCGCTCGGCCATGCCGTCGGCGACCACCTGCTGCAAGCCGTCGCCGCACGGCTGCTCGACTGCGTGCGCACGTCCGACACGGTCAGCCGCCACGGCGGCGACGAGTTCGTGGTCCTGCTGGCGGATGAGCGGCGCGGGCAGGAGGCGGCGCTGGCAGCGGAGAAGATCCTGGCCGCCATATCGATGCCTTTCGTGATCGATGGCCACCAGCTGCATACCTCCGCGAGCATCGGCATCAGCGTGTTCCCGCTCGACGGTCCGGACGCCGCCACCCTGGTCAAGCATGCGGATACCGCGATGTACCATGCCAAGGAACGTGGCCGCAACGGCTACCAGTTCTTCCGCCACGACATGAACGTGCGGGCCGTCGAGCGTCAACAGGTTGAAAGCAGCTTGCGCCTGGCGCTCGAACGGTCCGAGTTCGCGCTGCACTACCAGCCCAAGCTGGACCTGCAAAGCGGCGCCATCACCGGCGTCGAAGCCCTGCTGCGCTGGGAGCACCCCGAGTGGGGGCTGGTGCTGCCGGAACGCTTCATCCACATCGCGGAAGAGTGCGGCCTGGTCGTTCCGCTCGGACGCTGGGTATTGCGTGAAGCCTGTGCGCAGGCGGTGCGCTGGCGCGACAGCGGGCTGGGGCCGGTGTCGATCGCGGTGAATGTGTCCGCCATGGAGTTCCGTCATCGCGACTTCTTCGACCAGGCGCGGGCCATCTTCGAGGCGACCGGCGCCGACCCCGCCTGCCTGCAGCTGGAGCTGACCGAGAGCGTGCTGATGCGCGACGTCGCAACCAGTGCCCGCCTGCTGGCCCAGTTCAAGGCGATGGGCGTGCAGATCGCCGTGGATGATTTCGGGACCGGCTACTCCAGCTTGAGCTACCTGAGTGCATTTCCGATCGACGTGCTCAAGATCGACCAGTCCTTTGTCCGGGTCATCGATGGGAGCCTGGACAGCAATGGCGCCATCGTGAGCGCCGTGATCGGCATGGGAAGGAGCCTGCACCACCGCGTGGTCGCAGAAGGCATCGAGAATGCGCGGCAACTTGACTTCCTCAGGCGGCAGGGCTGTGGCGAGGGGCAGGGCTATTATTTCAGCAAGCCTGTCGATGCCGCCCGGATGCAGGCCTTGCTGGGAACGGCGGCCTGACGGGTGCGCTCCCATCGGAAGAGACACTTACAACTTTCTTGTTCCGTACGCAGGCGCCTTGGCGCATAGTGTCATGGATCCGGCACCCGTTTCGAGCCCACGAAAGACGCAATGCATACAGTCCTCGAGTTTCCTGCCAAGATATTTTCTCAGTGGGGAGCGATTGCGCAAGAAATCGTTCCTTACCTGTCACAGCGCGGCGTCAAGCGCGACGAGATCTGCGCCATCGTCGACCGTCTCCGAATCAGGTGGGAGCAGCTGGACCCAGCGCCGCCCGGCGCGGCGATGCTTGCCTTGATCGGCCGGGACAAGACGGAGGATTCATCCGGGAAGCGCGGGGAGCATGGCATGCATCCATCGCGGCACTGGCGCTTGCAGCCGGCCAGGGTGCTCATCCAGGCCGCGCTGGCCGACCACCAGCGCAACGCGCGCTAGCGGACCAGGGCGCGCACGTCCCGGCTGCCATTGCGCGGCCGTTGGCGATCGCGCAGGCCGGACAGGACGCACATGCTCCACGGTGAACGCTTCAACAGCATTTCCCATGCCGTGGGCGCGCTGCTCGCAGCCGGCAGCGGTGCGTTCCTGGTCGTCACGGCGGTGCGTGGCGGCGACCCGTGGACGATTGCGGGCTGCAGCGTCTACGCGGCCACGCTCCTGACCCTGTACCTGACGTCGACCCTGTACCACAGCCTGCACGGCGCAGCCAAGGATGTGCTGCGCAAGATGGACCATTGCGCCATCTACCTCCTGATTGCCGGCACCTATACGCCGTTCACGCTCGTGAGCCTGCGCGGGACCGCCGGCTGGACCATGTTCGGCATCGTATGGACGCTCGGCGTGGCCGGGATCGTCCAGGAGCTCTGGTACGCCAGGGGGGCGCGCATCGTCTCGCTCCTCATCTACCTGGCGATGGGCTGGCTCGCCGTTGCCTGGAGCGGCGCCCTGGTCGATGCGCTCGGCCGCGCGGGTTTCGCCTGGCTGGCAGCCGGCGGCCTGTGTTATACGGCCGGCATCGCCTTCTATGCCACCGATCACAAGCTGCGCCACGGCCACGGTATCTGGCACCTGTTCGTCCTGGCCGGCAGCATGTGCCACTACGTCGCCGTCCTGCGCCATGTCGCCTGAGCGCGGGGCCGGCGCGCACCGATGGCCAGGTCCCGATAGAAGCAATAGATTGCCGAACGCCACGCCACGAAAATAGATGTGTGCATTGGCCGCACAAGTGCAGAAAAGAGCGCATAGTGTGCAGGTCCCATGCGATCTTCACCGATCGTCCTCTCCCAGACGGCATCCGCCGTGCTGCCATTCTCGCCAGACACATCAACGTATTGCGTCCGGCGCAAGCATCTCCAGGTCATTCCATCCCAGAAAGGTACTCCATGTATCCGTTCCCCCAATCCGTCAATCCTGCCGTGCGTACCCATTTCGACGCGCAGACCGCTTTCATGAACGAGCTGTCGCAGACCGTCTCGCGCGCCTTCCAGCAGGTCCTCCAGCTGAATATGCAGCTGGGGCAGGGCCTCATCGAGGAGGCCACCAGCACTGCCCAGCGCATGCTGACCACCAGCCGTCCCACCGATGCGCTGTCGGCAGCGGCATCGAGCGCCCAGCCATCCACCGAGAAATTTCTTTCTTATCAGCAGCAGTTGTCGCAGCTTGCCGCCAGTACCCAGGTCGACCTGACCCGGGTCAGCGAGCAGCATGTGCAGGAAACCTCGCGTACCGCGCGTGCCCTGGCTGACGAAGTCACCCGCGTTTCGAGCGAAGAAACCGACAAGCGCCTGCGCGAGCAGGAGGACACGATGAAGAACACGCGCGATGCCTTCACCAAGAACGCGGAGCGCGGCGTCAAGGCTGGCGCGCAGTTCCTCAATGAGCTGAAGGACGATGTCGTGAACGCGAAGTCCGACGGCCAGGCTGTCATGCCTCGCAGTGCTGGCAGCATCCCGGGCGGCGATGGCCAGGCGCGCGACAAGGTAGCTCCCCCGGCGCGCTGATCGCCCTCGCTCCCCGGCCGTCCGGGACATTCTTGCGGCGGCGCAGACCATCCGGTTTTCGCCGCCGCTTCCGTCTGCAGGAGACCATTCATCACCCCGTC
>DAMABW010000156.1:3610-9746 GCA_031999925.1 Massilia sp.
GTTCGAAGCCTGGTCATCGTTGACCGCGCCCTGGCAAGGCGTGCCGGACCAGTCCATTGCCGGTAGCCGCTTCAGCTACGGAACCCATGAAGACGGCGCGCGAACGCTGCGCTACCGCCTGTTCACCCCTGGCGGCGCACGCGACGGACCCATGCCGCTGATCGTGATGTTGCATGCTTGCGGCCAGGATGCCGCCGATTTTGCTTCGGGCACCGGCATGAACGCACTGGCCCAGGAGCACGGCTGCCTGGTCCTGTACCCGGAGCAGTCCGCCAGCGCGCACTGGAACCGGTGCTGGAACTGGTACGAACACAGCCATCACCAGCGCGGTGCGGGCGAGCCGGCGCTGCTTGCGGGACTCACCCGGCGCATCTTGGCCGAGCATGCCGTGGATCCCGCGCGCGTCGCGGTCGCCGGCCTGTCCGCAGGCGGCGCCATGGCCGTCATCCTCGGGCGTACCTATCCCGACCTGTTCAGCGCGGTCGGCAGCCATTCCGGACTGGCGCACGGCAGCGCGACCTGCGAGGCCTCCGCGATGCTGGCGATGCGCAACGGCTTCGATGCGTCCGTGCCCGCGCTGCCCCGCCCTGAGTCGATCGTCCCCGTGATCGTCTTCCATGGCGATGCCGACACGACGGTGCACCGGATGAATAGCCGCAGCGTGATACGCCAGTCGCTCGACAGCCGCGTGGCGCAGCGGCAGGAGGATGCCGGCGTCGCGATGGTGGCGGAAACCGGCTGCAGCGGCGGCCGCGCGTTCACCCGGGAGTGTCATCGTGAAGGCACGGGCGCCGTGCTGGCCGAGGAATGGACCGTGCACGGCACCGGCCACGCCTGGTCGGGCGGCAATCGGCATGGCAGCCACACGGATACGCGCGGTCCCAGTGCCAGCGAGGAAATGCTGCGCTTCTTCCTCGCCCATCCGGCAGCGTGAGTAACGGCGTGGGCGCCGGCGCAACGCTACCGGATGCGCGTGTTTACAGCGTCCCGCTTGGCGCGTAGATTGACTGGGCGCCGCCCCATGCAGGCAATCGCCCGCGACTGTGGCATTTTACCCTCGAACGGATACCGGACTGGCCAATGCATACACGAACCGACCGCCTGAGCGCCATCCTGATCGATGCGATCGTGCGCAACTACCGCACGCAGAACATACGCCTCGCCGCCGACGCACTGGCGAGAAACGGCATAGCACTCGGGGTGGCACTGCGCGTCCTGACCCGGCCATGGATGCGGCGGCACATGCCGACGGCAAGCGTTGATTCCGTTCGCCGCGTAAGAGGCGAGCAGCTTGCCGTGATTGCCGGACGCTCGTCCGCACGTGCCACCCGTTCTGGCTGATCCTGTGCGGCATGGGCGCGATGACGACATGCGCACTGCCGAGCGTCCTACGTCCGATCCGGAAGCGGCGTTCATAATGTACCGAGAGATCACTATCAGGAGCCGCTGTGGCATGGAAACACGAAAGGCGGCGGACATGGCCTCCAAGCACCGACCTCGCACCCAATGTCTATGGACAGCTGATCGAGCAGATCGGCTGTCCGGCCTGGTTCTGCTCGCCGGGCGGTGCTGTCCTGCATTGCAACAGCGCGGCACGGCGGCTGTGGGGCGGGTGCCCTTCACCGGCCGAGGACGCACGCTGGGACGGCTTTGCGGCGCTGTACCGGGCCGATGGAAGCGCGCTCGAGAAGTCGGCTGCGCCGGCCGCGCTCGCGCAGCGCAGCGGCGCCGCCGTTGCCGCGACCGAGCTGGTCGCGGAGTCGGCCGATGGCCAGAAGCGCTGCCTGGTGGTCCATGCACGGCCGGTTGGCCAGGACGGCAACGCCGCTGCGGGCGTGCTGTGCTCGCTGACCGACATCAGCGTGCGGCGCCGCCTGGAGCACGAGCTTGCCCTCGCGCGTGATGGCCGGACCGGCTTCCTGCGGATGCTGGGCCATGAGCTGCGTAACCCGCTGGCATCGGTCATGGCCGTCGCTGCGATCCTGCGGCGCCAGCCCGGCGAGCCTGGCATTGCGAGGATGGCGCGCGTGATCGAGCGCCAGACGCGGCAACTGGGGCGCTTCATCGACGACTTGCTCGACGGCGCCCGCATCGATCATGCCTGCGAGATTCCGGTAGCGATGCGCGCCGCCAGCCTGGACGAGGTACTGGCCTGCGCGCGCGACATGGTCGATGGCCTGCTGCGCGAGCGCGGCCAGCAGCTGCACACAGACATTGATATGTGCGAGCAAGACTGCGATGCCGTCCTCTGGTGCGATCCCGAACGCCTCGGGCAGGCGCTCGGCAATGCCCTGCACAATGCCAGCCAGTATTCCGACGATGGCGCCGGGATTTCGCTGGCGGTCGCGGTCGACGGCGTGTTCCTGGAGATACGTGTCGTCGACCGTGGTATCGGCGTCGAGTCGGACGAACTGCCGCTCCTGTTCGAGCCCTTCCGCAAGTTTGCCCCGCATCCCGGCCGCGTGGTCTCGGGCGCCGGACTCGGACTCGCGATCGCACGCAGCGTGACCCGTGCGCACGGCGGCCAGGTGTCCGCCGACAGTCCAGGGCGGGGGCAGGGTACCTGTCTGCGCTTTGTCCTTCCCGTGGTGCGGCAAACAGCACCGGCCTGAGAAGCGAATATTTCTGCCCATGTGATCCGTACGCGCGGTCATTGGTACACAATGGCAGTGTGCCAGCCATGTTCGAGCGGAGTGCCTGCCGCTCGGCAAGCGCAGCCGGATCGATGGCCGGTCATCGCCGCTGCCGATCATCCTGCGATTTGGCCGACTGCGAGGACACCATGGATGCATTACCCGTTCTGCCGCCCGAGGCCGAAGCGCTCGGCATTTCCTTCGATGGACGCGCATACCATTACAGGGAGTACAGTTATGACCATCTCGCAGACGCGCTGCGTTATGGCAGGCTGGATCGGACCAGGCCCGCTGCCGGCGAGGCGCCCGTGCCGCGTCAATGGAAGCAATGGGCCGGACCCACACCCGAGGAGCGGCTTCAGATGGACAAGCACGGTATCGTCTTCGAATACGGCTACTACCGCTATGGCGCATATCGCTACGACTTGCTGTCTGCCGCGCTGGACTATGCGCACCGTGAGCCAGGACTGTCGCTCCCGGTTGCCTGACAAAAAACGACTCCGCACAGGCTTTTGGAACCTGTCTACCGAGGTAGCTTGTTAGTGCAGGCAGCTGCGTTTGTGCAGATACATTTCCCGGTCCGCCGACTGGACATAGTCGAGCAGCGCCGTACTGCCGTGGGGATCGCACTGCACCGCGCCGGCGCTGATCGCAAGACGGTAGCTACGCTCCTGCATCAGGTTGAACGCGCGCAGGTTGTCCTGCAGCCTTCCCAGCATTACGCGCGGATGGGCGTCATTGAGGACGAAAGCGGCGAATTCATCGCCGCCCAGGCGCGCCAGCACGTCGCTGTCGCGCAGGGATTCGCGCAGCACGGCGGCGGCGTCCCGTATCAGCTCGTCGCCGGCGGCATGGCCGAGCTGGTCGTTCACCAGCTTCAGGCCATCGATGTCGGCATAGATCACGGAACAGCTGGCATGCCTGCGCCGGGCCAGCCTGAACATGTGCTCGGCCTGGATGAAGAAGCCGCGCCGGTTGTTCAGGCCGGTCAGGACGTCGGTCAGCGCCAGGGCGCGCATCGCGCCTTCGGATGCGTCACGGCGCGCCATTTCGTCGGCGTGCGCCTGGGCCGCGCCCGCCATCTGCTGGTACTGCGTCGAGACCAGGTCTTCGAGCGCACTGCGGTCCGAGATCCGGCCGAGCGTCGCGGTGCACAGTTCGAGGATCGTGCCGAGAAGACGGCGGCGTCCTTCCCAGGACTCCGGCGCGGCATCGTCGGTCCAGCCGGCGACCAGCACGGCCATGGTGTGCCGGGCCGGCACGCTCACCATGATCGTGCCCGAGCCTGCCGCGCCGCCGGTTTCTCCTGCGCTGCCCGGCTCACCTTCCAGCCGCGCCAGCGCGGCGCGGTACCAGTCGTGGCTGGCCCCGGCCTTGCGCGGCTTGCCTGCACGGTCGAAGCCGATGGACGCGTTTACTTCTCCGCGTACCAGCAGCAGGGCGCGGCCGGCATGGGCGAGTTCGGCCATCGCGCGGCCGGCCAGCACCAGCGCGGCGAACGGCTCGTCGGCCTGCATCAGTTCGCGCGACATGGTGAGCAAGGCCCGTAGTTGTCCGGCTTCGGTGCTGGATTCGGTGTTGCGTGTCATCGTCGGCTCCACTTGCTGTGATGGCCGCGGTAGCGGCCAGGGTGTCATGCATCGTATCCCGGGGACGGGCTGATCGCTTCCGAGACCGATTGCCCGGCGCTTTCTCGGCGCCGCAGCGCCGGATGGGCGAGGACGCGGGCAATCACGTCGCGCGGCACACGCTTGTGCTGCATGTAGCGCCTGGCGACGTGGGCGTCGCGCACCGCCAGGATGTTCAGGCCACGCGCCACGGCGTTCGCTGTCGGCTCGTCGCTGCGCCGCTGGCGCTCGTTACTGTGCATCGATCCTCCATGACTGGATGCCGGGCCACATGCCGGAGACGGCGTCCGCAGCGCGCCGGTGCGATTCATCATACGCGCAGTAGCGACAAAGACCAGCCTTTTCGCTCCGCTATGCCGTGCGCCGGAGCAGGACGAATGGGCGTAGGTTCGGTGTAGTGGCTCGCCGGAGCCGAGGAGGAAGCATCATGACATTCGAATTCGCGAACACGTTTCGCGGGCTGCCGCTGAGCCCGGAGCAGGAAAGCGAGATCAGGCATTACATCCATGCCAGGCAGCGCGGCGGCCTGCCGTGGGATACACCGGAGCTGCAGGCCATGCTTGCCGACATGCTCGATCCGCCCGAGACCGTCGAGGAAGATGGCCGGTCGGTATCGGAGAGCATGCGCATGGAGCGCGCCGCCGTGGTCCTGGACGGGGGGAAGGACCTGGACCGCGCCGATCCCAGCCCCGAATCCTGATGCCGGTGGATCGACCCGTATGGGTAAGGCCACGTCACCGACCCGTTGGCGGCGGGCGGCGGCCCAGCGCCATTGCCGCGCCGAACGAACTCCGCGATAATCCACGGTTCCACTTATCCGGGATTCCAAGCGCGTCAATCGCGCCGGCCAGCCGTACTGCCTGCGGCGTCCTCACCGATGAAACTTCGTATCGCATGATTACCTCCACGCCCGTTGCCTTCCTGATGACGCTGTTTGCCAGCGCCTCCGTCCATGCCGCCCAGCCGGTGCCGTCATCCCAGCCGGCACCGCCGGCGCAAATCGGCGTCGCCTCCTTCAACCTGGCCTGGGCCGGTTCGCAGCAGGACTTCGACCGCCACGCCGCCGTCTGCACCGCCGTGAACTGGTGCGATACCCGTCCGAAGCGCGAGAAAGGCCAGGCGCGCCCCACGGAAGACGCAGTGCAGGCGGCGCGCCAGTGCGTGGCCGACACCGAGCGCCTGGCCGGAGGCCCGGAGAAAGCCTCGATGATGGTGCCGTGTAACGCCTACCTGGGCCGCGACAACGCCGCGCCACCAACGGGCGCCGACTACGCCGCCAAGCTGGCCGGCCTGCAGACGACCATCGCCAACCTGATCGAAAAGCAGGGCGTGAAAGTGATCGCCTTCCAGGAAGTGCGCTCGGCCGAGGTGATCAAGACGCTGCTCGGCAAGCATGCAGACCGCTTCGGCACCTGCGACGCCCCGCACGACGGTTTCCAGACCACGGCCTTTGCCTGGGACAAGAGCATGGGCGAGACCAATGCCAGGTGCAGCGTGAATACCGACCTGGCGGTGAGCGACAACCCGGGCGCCAAGGATGCGCGCAAGGTGCGTCCCGGCCTCACGCTCGAGCTGGACTGGGCCGGCCGCCGCCTCAGTTTCCTGAACGTGCACCTGAAGTCGAGCTGCGCCAACATCGTGCCGACCTCGATCTACCAGGCGCGCCTGCTGGACGATCCGAATCCCGCCTGCCAGGTGCTGAACCGCCAGGTCGCGCCGATCGAGCGCTGGCTCGACAGCGTGGCCCAGCGCAGCCCCGACTTCGTGCTGCTGGGCGACTTCAACCGCCGCATCGACGAGGAAGCCGCCGCCAATATCCCGCCGGAGAAAGTGCGTCTTGATGGCAGCAGCCCCGCCGGTGTGCCGCCTCAGGAT
>DAMABW010000157.1:0-9736 GCA_031999925.1 Massilia sp.
AACGTGTCAACACTGAACACCACCCGCCGCCACATCCTGCTCGGCGCCGCCATGCTCACCGCCGGCTTCACCGCCCACGCCGCCGAACCCCTGAAAGTCGGCCTGATCGTCCCCATGTCCGGCCCCTTTGCCTCCACCGGCCGCCAGGTCGACGCCGCCGTCAAGCTCTTCCTCCAGCAAAACGGCAACACCGTCGCCGGCCGCCAGGTACAGATCATCCTGAAGGACGACGGCGGCGTGTCGCCCGATGTCACCAAGCGCCTGGCCCAGGAACTGGTCGCGCGCGACAAGGTGCAGGTGCTGGCCGGCTTCGGCCTGACCCCACTGGCCTTTGCTGCCGCCCCGGTCGCCACGCAGGCCAAGGTGCCGATGATCGTCATGAACGCCGCCACCTCGGTGATCCCGCAACGCTCGCCCTACATCGTGCGCAGCGGCTTCACGTTGGCGCAAGTGACCGCGCCGATGGCGCAATGGGCGGCGAAGAACAAGATCAAGTCGGTGGTCACCTTCGTGTCTGACTATGGCCCCGGCATCGATGCCGAGAAGGTCTTCGTGAAAGACTTCGCGGCTGCCGGCGGCAAGATCGTCGCCTCGCTGCGCGCACCGCTGCGCAACCCCGACTACGCGCCTTTCCTGGCGCGCGTGAAGGATGCCAAGCCGGACGCGGTGTTCGTGTTCGTGCCGTCGGGGGAGGGCGCCGCCGTGCTGAAACAGTTCACCGACCGCGGCCTGGCTGCCGCCGGCATTCGCCTGATCGCCACTGGCGACGTGCTCGACGACGACCTGATGCCGAGCATCGGCCCAGCCGCCCTGGGCGTGGTCAGCAGCCACCATTATTCGGCCGCCCACCCGTCGCCGGAAAACAAGGCTTTCGTTGCTGCCTTCACCAAGGCCAACAAGGACATGCGCCCGAACTTCCACGCCGTCGGCGCGTATGACGGCATGCAGATGCTGTATGCGGCGTTGAAGAAGACGAACGGCGACAGCACCGGGCCGAAGCTGGTGGAAGCGATGAAGGGCTTGTCGTGGAACAGCGTGCGCGGACCGGTGTCGATCGACCCGGCAACGCGCGATATCGTGCAGACGGTGTATATCCGCAAGGCGGAGCAGGTGGATGGCGGGATCTACAACGTCGAGTTCGATAAGGTCGAGAAGTTCAAGGACCCGGGCGTGGACTAATATGTGACGCCGGGCTCTCGTTTACCGCGAGCCCGGAACGTCTGCATGTGTGGTCCATGGCCTGCAACGTCTCCCGTAGGGTGGGCACTCGTGCCCACGCGGATTCAACACACCAATAACGGCACAGGCAACAGCCCCATTAGCCGACGCAAACGGTGTTGATTTGCGGTGCCGATGATCATTCGGTGAGACCGCGTGGGCACAAGTGCCTTGCGCGGCCCGGCCCACCCTACAACGTCAAAGGCGCTCGACTCTGTCCATTATTCTCGCGAACGAGTTTGCCTAGCAGCTCCATAAATTGTTCCTGCTCTTGCGGATCAAGCGGCGCCAGCAACCGATCCCGCAGCCTCTGCGCCCCCGGCACCAGCCCGCGCAGCAGCGCACTTCCTGCCGCCGTGATCGTCAACGCCCGCTGCCTCCGATTATGCGGCAACACCTTCCTCTCCAGCAGCCCCTTTTCCTCCAGCCGCGCGCACACCGTCGCCCCGGTCGACGTATCGATCGCCGCCAGCCCCGCCAGCGACACCTGGTCGATCCCCGGATGCTCGGCCAGCCGGCTCAGCATCGCATACTGCACCGGCGTCAGCTCATCGCCCATCTCGTCGTAGAACAACGACACCGAAATCTGCTGTGCCCGGCGCAGCAAGTGGCCAGGATGTTCGTACAAATCCAGCATCGTGCCCTGGCTTTCGGCGGCTTTTTCTGTCGGCATATTTCTCATCTAAATCTGGTGCGCTGCACCATCAAAAAGTTTGAAAACGCAGTTTACTTTGTCCCGCAAACGCGTGATACTTTTTTCCACATTCAGTGCACTGAATATAAAGCACAACCATCAAGGAGACAACGATGTTCCCCAAAAATGCCTGGTACGTTGCATGCACGCCTGACGAGATCGAAGGCAAACCACTCGGCCGCCAGATCTGCGGCGAAAAGATCGTGTTTTATCGCGGCCAAGGCGGCAAGGTCGCCGCCGTCGAAGACTTCTGCCCGCATCGCGGCGCGCCGCTGTCGCTCGGTTTCGTTCGCGACGGCAACCTGGTCTGCGGCTACCACGGCCTGGAAATGGGCTGCGAGGGCAAGGCCATCGCCATGCCCGGCCAGCGCGTGCGCGGCTTCCCCTGCATCCGCAGCTACGCGGTCGAAGAGCGCTACGGCTTCATCTGGGTTTGGCCGGGCGACAAGGCGCTCGCCGATCCGGCCACCATCCACCACCTGGAATGGGCCGACAATGCCGAGTGGGCCTACGGCGGCGGCCTGTACCACATCAACTGCGATTACCGCCTGATGGTCGATAACCTGATGGACCTGACCCACGAGACCTACGTCCACGCGTCCAGCATCGGCCAGAAGGAAATCGACGAAGCGCCGGTGACCACCAAGCTCGAAGGCGAGCAGGTCGTCACCAGCCGCTTCATGGAGAACATCATGCCGCCGCCGTTCTGGCAGGCGGCCCTGCGCGGCAATGGCCTGGCCGACGATGTGCCGGTCGACCGCTGGCAGATCTGCCGCTTCAATGCGCCGAGCCACGTGATGATCGAGGTCGGCGTGGCGCATGCGGGCAAGGGCGGCTACCACGCGCCGGCCGAGCACAAGGCGTCGAGCATCGTGGTCGACTTCATCACGCCCGAAACCGAAACCTCGCACTGGTACTTCTGGGGCATGGCGCGCAATTTCAAGCCGGACGACGCGGCGCTGACCGACACCATCCGCACCGGCCAGGGCAAGATCTTCAGCGAAGACCGCGAGATGCTCGAACTGCAGCAGCAAAACATCCTGCGTCACCCCAAGCGCAAGCTCCTGATGCTGAATATCGACGCCGGCGGCGTCCAGTCGCGCCGCATCATCGACAGCTGGCTGGCGCGCGAGCGTCCGCAACAGCAGGAGGTTGCGGCATGAGCACCATCGAGGTAAAGGTTGCGAACCGTGTCTGTGAAGCCGACGGCATCTGCAGCTACGAGCTGGTGCGCACCGACGGCGGGGACTTGCCGCCGTTCGAGGCCGGCGCCCACATCGACGTCCACCTGGCCGGCAACCTGATCCGCCAGTATTCGCTCTGCAACGCGCCGGGCGAGACCCACCGCTACCAGATCGGCGTGCTGCGCGACACCGACTCGCGCGGCGGCTCGCAGGCGATGCACGATCACGTGGACACGGGGTCGGTGCTGCAGATCAGCGAGCCGAAGAACCACTTTCCGCTGGTGGAGGCGCAGCGTACCGTGCTGCTGGCGGGCGGCATCGGCGTGACGCCAATCCTGGCGATGGCCGAGGCGCTGGCAGCCAAAGGCGCGCGCTTCGAGCTGCATTACAGCGCGCGCTCGCCGGAGAAGGCGGCGTTCAAGGAGCGCCTGGCCAACTGCGGGTTCGCGGCGCAGGTGCAGTTTCATTACGACAGTGGGGATGCGGCGCAGAAGCTCGACCTGACGACGCTCCTGGCCAAGCCGGAACAGGGCACGCACGTGTACGTGTGCGGGCCGCAGGGCTTCATCGATTACGTGATGAATACGGCCAAGGCGCAGGGCTGGCCGGCCGCGCAGTTGCATGTGGAGTACTTCAGTGCGGCGGCGGTGGATACCTCGGGCGACGGGTCGTTCGACGTCAAGCTGGCGTCCAGCGGGCAGACCTTTACCATCCCTGCCGGGAAGACGGTGATCAAGATCCTCGAAGAGCAGGGCGTGGTGATTCCGTATTCGTGCGAGGAGGGCGTGTGCGGGACCTGCCTGACCCGGGTGATCGAGGGTGTGCCGGATCACCGGGATATGTATCTGACCGAGGAGGAGCAGGCGGCGAACGATCAGTTCACGCCGTGCTGTTCGCGGGCGAAGACGCCGGTGCTGGTGTTGGATTTGTAGAGTCGCAAAATTTGACCGTACGGTGGGCACTCCGTGCCCACGCGCTTACGTGCGCTTGCTTGCACCTGAGGCGGGGAGGTGTCGCCCCCAAACGTATCGCTATGCCGGAGGCGTGCCCCTACCGGGTGGCCTTTCGAGGTGCCGATGTCGTACCGCGTGGGCTCGAGAGCCCACCCTACAAAATCAACCGGGCCGGGTTTGGGCGCCGGCGCCACGTATTGCAAAAATCAAGCGGGCCGGGTTTGGGTGCCGGCGCCGCGCGTGACGTGCAGCATGCGGCTTGGGGTGCGGACCTTGGCGGTGTGCCACACGCCGCGTGGGACGACGACGGCGCCGGTGCCGTCCACGGCGATTCGCTCGATCGTGCCAGCATGGTCCAGCAATAGCTCCACCGCGCCCGATAATAGGTAAACGAATTCGTCACCTTCCGGATGCATCTCCCAGGTCGGCCAATCCTCGACGAACTCGTACTCGCTGATCAGCCAGCCCTGGCCGCTTTGTTCCGCCTCGGACTCGGGAAGCTGCCAGAATCCCTCGGCCGACAACGCATGCGCCGCACCGTTCTCGGCGAGATGAACATAGGTACGCTGGGGATGCAGGATCATGGCCGCTCCGACGAGTACGGGATGTGCCGCAATCCTACCATCGCCAGCGATGCCAGCGTCAAATCCAGGTCACGAACCCCACGACCGCTTCCTCGAACGCCTGCGGCTGCTCGACCGCACTCAGGTGCGACGCCTCCTGTAGCACGACCAGGCGCGCCTCGGGAATCCCATCGGCCAAGGCCTGCGCCATCGCCACCGGCGTGCCCTGATCGAGTTCGCCCGCGATGACCAGCGTCGGCACCTTGATCGTCCCCAAGCGCGACGTGGTATCCACCTTGCCCACCGCATTGCAGCAGCCGACATAGCCCACCGGGTCGGTGCTCACCACGCGCCGGCGATAACGCGCCACCGTACCCGGCTTCTGCGCGCGGAAGCCGTCGTGGAAGTAACGCCCCATCACCGCATCGGCAATCGCCTCGATCCCTTGTTCGCGCACGGTGGCGATGCGCTGTTCCCACACCGCCTGCGCCGCCTCCGGATAACCGCTCGTGGTATTGGCCAGCACCAGCGCACGCACCAGGGCCGGATGGCGCAAGGCCAGCTCCTGGCCGACCATGCCGCCCATCGACAGGCCGACCCACACCACCGGACCGGTATCGAGCTCGCGCAAGAGCCGCGCCGCGTCGTCTGCCAGATCCGCCATCGAATACAGCGCATCCGGCGCATCCGAACTGCCGTGGCCGCGGTGGTCGTAGGCGATCACGCGGCAGTCCTGCGCCAGGGTGTTCGCCAGGGCGTCCCACATCGTCAGGTCGCAGCCCAGCGCATGGCTTAGCACGACCGTGTGGCGCGGCGCCTTGCCGTTGCGCGGCTCGCGCACGCTGTAATGCAGCACCGGGCTGCTGACGGTGCGGCCTTCGCGGCCGATGCCGCTGTGGCTCGCCGCGGCCGGCGCGGCCGGTTCCAGCGTGTAGCCGATCTGCTCGCCCACCTCGCGCAGGATCGCCAGCGTATGCGTGAAGGCGGTGTTCGCCGCCGGCACGCCGGCGTAGATGGCCGACTGCATCAGGATTTCCTTGATCTCGTCGGGCGTCAGGCGGCTGTCCGGCTCGCCCAGCAAGGCCGCGCGTACGTGCAGTTCGAATTCTTCCCAACGGCCCAGCGCGATCGTGATCGACAGGACGATGGCGCGGCGGGTCTTGTGGTCGAGGCCGGGCCGGCCCCAGATCTCGTTCCAGGCAAAGCGGGTGATCAGGTTCTGGAAGTCGGCATTGAAGGCCGTGGCCTTGTCCAGCGAACGGTCCACCCAGGCGTCGCCGAGCACATTACGGCGGTTTTGCAGGCCGCGTTCGAAGTCGTGGTCAATCGGGTCGAAACTCATGTTTTATTCGTCACTCGTGAAAAGGGTGGTGGCTGCCGAATGCAGCCATGGCCGCGCGCAGGGCCTGCAGTTGGCGCTCGGCCAGGCGGCGCGCCGGTTGGGCGGCAACGACAGGGTCGAAGATCGAGGCCAGCTTGTCGAGGTCGACGTGCGAGGCCAGCGCCGGATCGGCCTGCACCGTCTCCTTCAGCAAGTCGTCCAGGCCGCGTTTGCCGCTGGCGGCACGGCCGCTGAGGTCTTCCAGCAGCGCGTGCGCTTTCGGACGGCCGACGGCCGAGGCCAGGTAGCTCGACGCGGCCTCCGCGAATACCAGCCCGTGCAGGGAATGGATGTTGGCCAGCATGCGCTCGCCATCGACCTTCAGGCCGGCAAAGGCTTCGTCCAGTGCGCGCAGGGCGCCGTGGGCCGACAGGAACAGCCCCGGCCACTCGGCCAGTTCCGCCTGCCAGTTGCCGAGCCCGCGTTCGTGTTCCTGGTTCATGCAGGCCAGCAGGGCCGCGGCATGCTGGGGCGTGCGTCGTGCGGCCGCGATCGTGATCATGGCCGACACCGGATTGCGCTTGTGCGGCATCGCCGAGGAACCGCCACGGCCGTCGCCCGAAGGCTCGGCCAGTTCGCCGATCTCGCCCTGCGCCATCAGGCTCAGGTCGGTCGCGAGCTTGCCCAGGCTGCCGGTCAGCACCGCCACTTCCATCCCCAGGCGCACCCACTCGTCGCGTCCGGTATGCCAGGCGGCGTCGGCCACCTTCAAGCCCAGTTCGCGGGCCATGCGCCCGGCCACGGCGCCGCCCGCCTCGCCCATGACGGACAAGGTGCCGACCGCGCCGCCCAACTGCAACTGCAGCGCGCGTGCCGAGGCCGCCCGGATCTGCGCCCGCGCACGCACCAGCGGCGCCAGCCAGTTGGCCGCCTTGAAGCCGAGGCTCGTCACCTGGGCCGGTTGCATCAGCGTGCGCGCAAGCACCGGCGTGGCCAGGTGTTCCTCGGCCAGCCGCAGCAGGTGGCCGCAGAGGTCGTGCAGGCCGTCGTCCAGCAACTGCAAGGCTTCGCGCGTGACCAGCACCATCGCGGTGTCGATCACGTCCTGGCTGGTACTGCCCCAGTGCACGTGGCGGGCGGCGGCTTCGTCGTACAGGCCGACGGTCTTGGTGAGCTCCTTCACCAGCGGGATCGCCAGGCTGCCGGCGCGGCGGCCGGCAACGATCAGGGCGGGGATGTCGTAGAGCCGGGCATTGCACACGCCGCCAATCGCGGTGGCGGCGCCGTGCGGAATCAGGCCTTCCTCGGCCTGGGCTTTCGCCAGCGCCGCCTCGAAGCGGAACATCGCCTGCACGACCGCCGCGTCGTCGAAGGCGGCGATCATATCGGGCGTGGTCAGGAAACCGTCGAAGATCGACACACTCATTGAAGCTCCTGTCTGAACAACTGTTAGGCGTAGTCGAAGAAGACGGTTTCCTTCTCTGTCTGCATCCAGATGTCCCAATGATACTGCTCGTCGCCGCTCTTGCGCGCCAGCAGGGTGGCGCGGCGCGCTTCCGGCACCTGGTTCAGGATGGTCGACTGCGCCAGGCCGGTGTCGTCTTCGAGGAAGACGGCGGTGAACTGGTGCTTGACCAGGCCGCGCGCGAACACGGTCACGTACATGACCGGCTCGCCGCGCGTGGCCGGTTGCGGCAGCGGCACGCGCATGCTGAATTCGCCGTCGGCGCCGCTCGGCACGCGACGGAAGCCCGGAATCGCGTGCTCGGCCTCGGCGGCGGCGCCGTCCGGGGTCCAGGCTTCGATCTGGGCGTCGTTGATCGGATTGCCGTCGCCATCGTAGATGACGCCGCTGACCAGGATGCTGGGGCCGTCGATCTTCAGGCTGCCGGGCAGGGTGGCATCGGTCGCCCATTTCCACGCTTCGTGCGAGAAGGGGCCGATGGTCTGCGAGGTGGTGATTTTTGCCGGTGCGTTGCTCATGGTGTTCTCCTTACAGGCCCATCGGCGTGGCGTTGCGTCCGCGCAGGACGATGTCGAATTCGTAGCCGAGCATCTCGGCGCCGACCGTCTGCTCCAGGCTGAAGCGCGAGATCAGGCGCTGGCGTGCCGCTTCGTCGGGAATGCTCTGGAAGATCGGGTCGTAGTCGAACAGCGGGTCGCTCGGGAAGTACATCTGCGTTACCAGGCGCTGCGCATACACGTTGCCGAACAGGGAGAAGTGGATGTGAGCGGGACGCCAGGCCTTCTCGTGGTTGCCCCAGGGGTAGGGGCCGGGCTTGATGGTGACGAAGCGGTAGCGGCCGTCGTCGTCGGTCAGCATCTTGCCCAGGCCGTAGAAGTTCGGGTCCAGCGGCGCGGCGTGCTGGTCGCGGCTGTGCCAGTAGCGGCCGGCCGAATTGCATTGCCAGACCTCGACCAGCGAATTGCGTACCGGTTTGCCGTCCTCGTCGAGCACGCGGCCGGTGACGACGATCTTTTCGCCCAGCGGTTCGGATTCGCCGTGCGCCGTCAGGTCGGTGTCGTGGGGCAGCAGGATGCGCGGCGTGGCGACGATGTTCTGCGACACCGGGACCGGCGCTTCGATGCGCAGGTTCGGTTGCAGAGGGCCGCGTTTGACGGTGGACTTATAGGGAGGATAGATGAGTTCCGGCCAGGTGCCCGGCTCGACGGTATCGAATTTCACGGCGTGTCTCCTTCGCTGAGGTCTTGTGATGGCAAAAATCGTAGAAGATTCCTCAATGCCTCACAAGCGGCAGAGTGTATGCAGCGAACGCATAGCGCACACGTTGTGCGATACTCGCACAAATCATCGACTATTCGCTTGCATGCCACAAGATACCGATCCGCCACTTGAACGCGATCTCGTCGCCGGCCTTGAAAAAGGCCTGAAGGTCATCGAGGCCTTCGACCAGGAACGTTCGCGCCTGACCATCGCCGAGGTGGCCGAGGCCACCAGCCTGACGCGTGCCGCCGCCCGCCGCTACCTGATCACGCTGACCCATCTGGGCTACATGCGGCACGAGAACAAGCTGTTCTCGCTGACGCCCGCGGTGCTGCGCCTGGGCCAGTCCTACCTGCATTCGGCGCGCCTGCCGCGCATTGCCCAGCCCTTGCTCTACCGCTTGGCCTATTCGCTGGGCGAGGCAGCCTCGGTCGGCGTGCTCGACCATGACCAGCTGGTCTGCGTTGCGGCGGTGAGCGCCGGCCAGCTGGTGTCGGCCACGCTGCAGCCGGGCACGCGCGTGCCGGCCTACTGCACTGCGAACGGCCGCATGCTGCTGGCCAGCCTGCCGCAAAAGCAAATCGCGCGCTTTCTCGAGCGCGCCGAGCCCGAGCAGATTACCCAGCACACCATCGTCAACAAGGAACGCCTGGCCTTGGAGATCGCACGGGCGCGGGCGCAAGGGTATGCGCTGGTCGACCAGGAACTGGAGCTGGGCCTGCGCACGGTGGCCGTCCCGCTGCGCAACTTCCGTGGCGACGTGGTGGCGGCGATGAACGTCAGCGTGCATGCGGGCCGGCTACCGGTGGCGCAGATGGTGGAACGCTGCCTGCCGGCAATGATCAAAATCCAGGTGGAGTTGGGCGCGCTGCTCTGACGTACCGCGGCAGCGGGAACAGTCGTTCCTCGACATCCGGCCGCCGGCACGACGCACGCACCGCCAGCGTTGCGCAAATGCCGCGCGTTCGATTAGCGCGCGCCGCACCCCGAACGCTTGCGTGCACTATGCATAAGCATAAGCGTAATCGTTATTGGTGCTGCAAGTCTTCGGCTGCTAAGCTTGTTTCCCGTCGGCAGC
>DAMABW010000158.1:0-9734 GCA_031999925.1 Massilia sp.
TCGGTGATGCGGCTCTTTGCTGCCGACTGGTTTTCCACCGAGGTAGCCAGGTTGCTGATGGCGTAGCCCATGCGGTTCTGTGCGGTACCCAGCGACGAACGCTCGGTGTTCAGTGCCTTCAGTGCGTCGTCGATGGCGCTGATCGCGGCCGATGCGGTCGATGCGTCGGTGATCGAGATCGAGGCAGCCGACAGGCCGGCGTAGGCGGTGTTGGAGCCGAAGCTGACTTCGATCTTCTGGCCCGAGTCCGCGCCGACCTGGATCGACTTGGTGACGGCGGTGTTGGTCAGCAGCGAGGTGCCGTTGAACTTGGTGTCGGACGCGATACGGCCGATTTCGGTGTTCAGGGCGCTGATCTCGGTGTTGATGTTCGACCATTCGTCGTCGCCGTTGGTGTCGTTCGCACCCTGGACTGCCAGCTCACGCATACGCTGCAGAGCGTCCGAGATGTTCGACAGGGCGCCGTCGGCGGTCTGGATCATCGAGATGCCGTCGTTGGCGTTACGCGAAGCTTGCGACATGCCGCGGATCTGCGAATCCATCTTGGTGGCGATCGACATGCCGGCCGCGTCATCCTTGGCGCTGTTCACGCGCAGGCCCGACGACAGGCGCTGCATCGAGGTCGACAGTTCGTTGTTCGACTTGGTCAGGTTACGCTGGGCATTCAGCGAGGACAGGTTGGTATTGATGGTCGACATGGTAGTTCTCCAGTGGGCAGTTCAGTTTGGTGCTGCTATCAGGGTTCGGTTGGTTTCTTGCGTCGCGTTTTCCGCTCGCTTGAATTCTTTAACGGACCCCTCTGCAAAACCTTGAGGAAATTTTTTAAAAAAAATGTTTGTGAGTAACTTTGCATCTGAAGCGGACCCGGTTGGTACATGACGCCATCACCGCAACAAACACATCAACGGCAGCACCGAAAAAATATTTAGGTGCCGCAGCACGAAATCCGCACAACACACCGGACCTCGACCCCTGCAGAATAGCCTGGGGGCAACAAAACCAGTTCGCGCATATGAAGGCGATTTGCCCGCCTATTCCCCGGATGCAAGATAATTTCCCTCGGCTACACTCGCTGGCATCCTGAATAGGCCCGGCATGCGCGCACGGGTCTATCCCCTCACCAGCATCTCTCTTCCTACTCCATGACGACCAGACACCGCACTCCTTCCCCCGCCGACCGCCTGTTCGCCGCCGGCCTGGTCGCCCACCAAGCCGGCCGCTTCGAAGACGCCTTTGCCCAGTACGAGGCGGCCCTGCAAAAGCAGCCGCGCCACTTCGATTCGCTGCACCACGTCGGCATCCTCGGCTACCAGATCGGCAACCACGAGCTGGCGCTGCAGTTCATGAGCGACGCCCTGAGCGTGAATCCGGGCGTCTCGGCTGTTTACAGCAACCTGGGGAATATCTTCAAGGCGATCGGCGACTACCCGCCCGCCCTGCAGAGCTACGAGCAGGCGCTGACGCTGGACAAGAAGAATGTCGACGCCCTGTATAACCGCGGCAATGTGCTGCAGTCGCTGAAGCGCTACGAGGAAGCCCTGGCCAGCTACGAGCGCGCCCTGGCCCTGGCGCCGCGCGACATCGCCGCCTGGAACAACTGCGCCGTGGTGCTGCAGCACCTGAAGCGCAACGAGGATGCCCTGGCCGCCTGCGAGCGCGCCCTGAAGCTCGATCCGGCGCACCTGGAAGCGCTCGACAACCGCGGCAACATCCTGATCGCGCTCGGCAATGCCGACGACGCGCTGGCCAGCTACGACAAGGCCATCGCCCTCCAGCCTGCCTACATGAAGGCGCGCATCAACCGCGCCAAGGCGCTGCGCCTGCTGGGCGCGCTCGACGACGCGCTCGACGTCTACGACGCCATCCTGGAAGAAGAACTCGACCCGCTCGACGCGGCCGAGGCCCATCACGGCCGCGGCAACGTGCTGCGCCACATGCGCCGCGCGCAGGACGCGCTCGACGCCTACCAGGAAGCGGTGGTGCTGGCGCCGAAATCGGCCCAGCTGCGTGCCAGCCTGGGCCACATGATGAACGACATCGGCCACCTGGAGTCGGCGCTGCGCTGCTTCGACGTGTCGATCGCCCTCGATCCCGAGCTGCCGGCCAGCCACAACGGCCGCGGCATCGTGCTGCAGCGCCTGCGCCGGCGCGAAGACGCGATGGCCGCCTTCGAGCGCGCGCTCGAGGTCGATCCCGAATTCACCGATGCCCTGCTCAACCGCGGCAACGTGCTGCAAGACCTGGGCCGCGCCGAGGAAGCGCTGGCCGTCTACGACGAAGTGCTGGCCCTGAAGGGCGACAGCCCGGCCACCTGGAACAACCGCGGCAACGTGTACGAGGCGCTGCGCCGCTTCGAGGACGCCCTGCACTGCTTCGACCGCGCCCTGGAAATCGACCCGGAGTACGCGCCTTCGCACTGGAACCGCGCCCTGCTGAACCTGCAGTACGGCGCCCTGCTCGACGGCTGGCGCGGCTACGAGTGGCGCTGGAACAACGAACTGCTCAGCGTCTACAACGAGCAGCGCAACCTGGAACAGCCGCTCTGGCTGGGCCAGGAATCGCTGGAAGGCAAGACCATCCTGCTGTTCGCCGAGCAGGGCCTGGGCGACACCCTGCAATTCTGCCGCTACGTGCCGCTGGTGGCGGCGCTGGGCGCGCGCGTGGTGCTGGAAGTGCAGCGCCCGCTGGTCGGCCTGCTCGATAGCCTGGGCGGTACCGCGCAGATCCTGGCCAAGGGCGACCCGCTGCCGGCATTCGACTTCCAGTGCCCGCTGATGAGCCTGCCGCTTGCCTTCGGCACCGAAGTCGACACCATCCCGGCGCCGCAGCGCTACCTGGCGCCGGATGCCGGCCGCCTGGCGGCCTGGCAGGAACGCCTGGGCCCGAAAACACGTCCGCGCGTCGGCCTGGTCTGGAGCGGCAACATGCAGCACGCGAACGACCACAACCGCAGCATTCCCTTCGCCCAACTGGCGCCGCTGCTCTCCCTCGACTGCGAGTTCTATTCGCTGCAGAAGGAATACCGCGCCGCCGATATGGATCAACTCGACGCCAGCGTGGTGCGGCGCATGGACGCCCACCTGCACGATTTCGCCGACACCGCCGCCCTGTGCGAGCAGATGGACCTGGTGATCGCGGTCGACACCAGCGTCGCCCACCTGGCAGCGGCGCTGGGCCGGCCGGTATGGGTGCTGCTGCCGCACGTGGCCGACTGGCGCTGGCTGACCGGGCGCAAGGACAGCCCCTGGTATCCGGGCGTGCGCCTGGTGCGCCAGCCGGCACGCGGCGACTGGGAAGGCGCGCTCGCCGAGGCCGCGCGCAAGCTGGCGGCGCTGTAACAGGTACCGCTCCGGTGTCGCAGCCTCGGTAACATCCTGTGGCACCGGAGCACCAACGAAAGTTCACAATTCATCCTGCATAAAAAGGCCGGATTTCAGTCGTGCCCGCATTGCGCTTTCTTCTTTCTTCTGGCGTAATAGACTTATCTCAACGGACACGCCTGACCGGTGAATTGTTAAATATGCAGAGACCACAGATCCCGGTGGACGAGGCAAAACGCTTGGCGGCCCTCTACGCCACCGAGCTCTACGGCACCGCGCCCGAAGAGGCTTTCGACCGCATCACCCGCCTGACAGCCAAGCTGTTCGACGTTCCCATAGTCCTGATTTCCCTGGTCGGCAGCGATACCCAATGGTTCAAGTCGCGCTGCGGCATGGACGCCCAGTCCGGCCCGCGCGAGACCTCGTTCTGCGGCCACGCCATCCTCAGCGACAAGGCCCTGGTGGTGGAAGACGCCACCCTCGACGAACGCTTTGCCGACAACCCGAGCGTCGTCGGCGCACCCCACATCCGCTTTTATGCGGGTGTGCAGCTGTACTCGGTCGAGCGCGCCAAGCTGGGCACGCTGTGCGTGATCGACAGCCGCCCGCGCACAATTAGCGAGGACGAGCTCGAAGAGCTGTACGAACTGGGGCGCATGGTCGAGGAACTGATCTACCACCGCCAATTGGCGCGCGCGGCCCAGGAATTGCATGAACAATTGCTGCACAACGCGGCGCACGCGCCCGCATCGATCGCGACCTCGGCAGCGGCCGGGCAAGTGAAATACCTGCTCACCCACGATGCCCTCACCGGCCTGGCGAATCGCCAGGCGCTGCTGCGCAGCATCGGCGACAACATCGCGGCCTGGCAGGCCGAAGGCGCAAGCGCGGTCGTCGCCTGCCTGAACCTGGACCGCTTCAAGCAACTGAACGAAGTGCTCGGCCACGAGGTCGGCGACGCCGCCCTGGTGACGGTCACGCGCGCCCTGCAGTCGCACCTGCGTGAAGGCGACATGCTGGCGCGCGCCGGCAACGACGAATTCGTCATGCTGCTGAACGACCCCGACGGCGAGGAACGCCTGCTGGCGCGCCTGGGCCAACTGATGGCCGAGGTCAACAGCCACGCCTATGGCGAAGGCGCCGATCTCTCGCTCACCTGCAGCGTCGGCTTCGCCTGCTATCCGAAGGATGGCGCGGAAGGCGACACCCTGCTCAACAATGCAGTCACCGCCATGCGCCACGCCAAGGCCCAGGGCGGCGGCCGCATCGAACGCTACGACCCGGCGCAGCGGCGCGAAATGGGGCGCCGCCTGACGCTGGAAAGCCATCTGCGCCGCGCCCTCGAGCGCGAAGAACTGTTCCTGCAATACCAGCCGAAGATCGCCCTCGCCAGCGATGAGCTTGCCGGCTTCGAGGTGCTGCTGCGCTGGCGCCATCCCGAGCACGGCGTGGTATCGCCCGAAGAATTCGTGCCGATCGCCGAGGAAACCGGCCTGATCGCACCGATCGGCGAATGGATCGTCAAGACGGCCGTCAGCCAGCTGGCTGCCTGGCGCGAAGCGGGCGTTCCCGCGGTGCCGGTGGCGGTGAATCTGTCGGCGCGCCAGTTCATGCAGAGCGACATCGTGGCCATCGTCAGCGACCAGCTGGCCGCCGCCAAGTTGCCGCCTGAACTGCTGGAACTGGAGCTGACCGAAAGCGTGTCCATGGCCGACCCGGGGCGCAGCATGGTCGTCATGCACAAGCTCAAGTCGCTCGGGGTCGCGCTCAGCATCGACGACTTCGGCACCGGCTACTCCAGCTTCAGCTACCTGCGGCGCCTGCCGATCGACAAGCTGAAGATCGACAAGTCGTTCGTCCAGGACGTCGAGCACAGCGCCGACTCGCGCACCATCGTGCACGCGATCGCCGCCATGGCGCACCGCCTGAACCTGGGCGTGGTGGCCGAAGGCGTGGAAACCGAGGCCCAGGCCGCGGCGTTGCGCGAAGCCGGCTGCGACCAGGCCCAGGGCTTCCTGTACGCGCGTCCGCTGTCGCCGGAAGATGCCGCCGCCTTCATTGTTGCGCACGGGTCACAGGCGGCGCAGCCCGCTTTGCGTACGGCGCACAGGCGTCACTCGGCGTAATGGGGGTGGCGTCCTACAGCCGATACAATTGTTAACAACTTCTCCAGCTGCGCGCGCCAGGCACACGCATATCATTGTGCCAACGCCGCCCTCTTCCGACAGCGGGCCTGGAGAAGTACATGATACAAAGACGCACCGACGAACAGACTGCCCTTACCGCCGAATACGCCCTTTACCTGGTCGACATCCGCGGGGTCGATTTCGCTTTCAAGTATCTCGACAGCTGCAACGTACCGCGCGCCATCCTCGCACGCGCCTTGCAGTCGCCGCTGCACCGCCGCCATCACGAACGACGCAAGCAAATGCGCAATGACTGATGCACAAGGATTGACGCAGATCTCCTCCTGCCGCGCCTTCGCCTGAGGGCGCACAAACTCCTCCATTTCTTGCCAGTGCGATAAAACCGCGATATGGCATGCATTTCCAGCTCTCAAGTCCGGTTAGATGCTGCCGTTAAGTGAGTAAACTACCCTCGCTGAAGAATGGCAGGCAGGCCTCGACGCCGTCCCGACCAGCTCCAGCACGAACTCTGCGGCAAGCATCCAAGGCGCTTGCGCATAACTGAAGTATTTGGAGGTTCTGATGTTTGGATCGATGCAGCGCGGCGTAAACGCTTACGCAAAAGTAGGCCTGGAGACTTCGGTCATCGCCGCCTCGCCCCATAAACTGATCGTCATGTTGTACGACGGCGCACTGAGCGCGATCAAGAACGCCGACAAGCACATGTCGGCGGGCCACATCGCGGAAAAAGGCGCCGCCATTTCGAAGGCACTCGACATCATCAACAATGGCCTGCGCGCCAGTCTGGACAAGAAAGCCGGTGGCGACATCGCCGGCAACCTGGACTCGCTGTATGCCTACATGACCGAACGCCTGCTCACCGCTAACTTGCAAAACAAGGCTGAAATGCTGGAAGAAGTCCAAACCCTGTTGACCGACCTGCGCGACGCGTGGAACCAGATCGGCGAAAAGCCGGTCACCCCGAGCGCGCTGGCTTCCCACTACCCTGTCATGGCGAGCGCATGATGATGACCGGCCAGGAAGTGCTGTCCGAATACGCCGCCGTTGCCGACCTCACCGGCCAGATGCTGCTCGCCGCCGAAGCCGGCGACTGGGATCACCTGACCGAGCTCGAACAACGCTGCAGCGTCCATGTCGATGTGCTCAAGAGCGGCGAAGCCGCGGTTCAGCTGAACCCGCTCGGCCGCCAGGCAAAGATCGATTGCATCAAGCGCATCCTGGCCGACGACCGCCGCATCCGCGACCTCACCATGCCGTGGATGGCCCACCTGTCCGCCCTGATCAACAACTCCGGTACCCAGCGCCGCCTCGCCAACGCCTACGGCAGCGTCTGATACCCGACTGAACGATGGTCGAGCGCATCCCCAGCCCCGGCGTCAGCGCCCCGCTGCCGGTGCGGCCGGTGGCGGCGCCCGAGCGCACGGCCGACCCGCGTACCGAAGCCTTCGAGCGCGCGCTCTCGACCATGCTTGGCAGCAAAGTGCCGGTGTCGGTGCTCTCGCGCCTGAACGACGGCAGCTTCATGGTGCGCGTCGCCGACATGCAGGTGCGCATGGCGCTGCCTGCCGGCACCCAGCCCGGCGCCGAACTGTCGATGAAGGTACTGGCGGCCTCGCCCCAGCCGACCTTCCAACTCGGCGACGCGACCCTGCACGGCACGCCCGTGCCGCTGAGCGCGAATGCCGCTTCCCTGGCTGCCGCCGTCGCCGCGGCGACTTCCCCTGCGACTTCTCCTTTCATGCAAGCCGGCGGCCAGCACGAAGGCGCCGACCTGAGCCCGGCCGCGCGCCTGCTGGCGCAGGTGCTGCAGGGCGCCAACGGTGCGCCGGCTTTGGCGTCGGTCACCGGCACCACGCCGCTCGTGCCGCAAGGCGTGCCCGACCCGGCGCAGTTGGCGGCCCAGTTGAAACAGGCGATCGCGAAAAGCGGCCTGTTCTACGAATCGCATGTCGCCGAATGGGCCGAAGGCAAGCGTCCACTGTCCGAACTGATGGGCGAACCCCAGGCGCAAAAGGCGCCCGGCACCCCGCCCACCGACCCGGCCCTGGCGCGCATGATCAACATGCAGCTGGCCGGCCAGGAACAGGGGCAAGTCAACTGGCAGGGACAACTGGCGCCAGGCCAGGCCTTCGAGTGGAAGGTCACGCGCGAGGAAGACAAGGGATCGCGCGGCCGCGGCGAACCCGGGCAGGAACCCGGCTGGCAAAGCGGCCTGCGCCTGCGCTTTGCGCGCCTGGGCGAAGTGAAAGCCAGTATCACCCTGCGCGGCAAGCACGTGCAGATCGACTTGCAGGCCGACCCGGCCGCGCTGGCGCCGCTGCGCGACGGCGCGCCGCGTTTGCAGGATGCGCTGGCGGCGGCCGGCAGCGAACTGGCGGCGCTGCGCATCCATGGCACGGACACGCCATGAGCGGCCCGGACCATTCGTCGCAACGCCAGCAGCGCGCCGTCGCCCTCGCCTATGCGGCGGGCTCGGCTGCGCCGACGGTGGTGGCCAAGGGCCGCGGCCTGGTGGCCGAGCAGATCATCGACCGCGCCAGGGATGCCGGGGTCTTCGTGCACGAATCGAAGGAGCTGGTGTCGCTGCTGATGGACATCGATCTCGACGGCCAGATTCCCCCCGCCCTGTACCGCGCAATTGCAGAACTGTTAGCATGGCTATATCATATTGAGTCAGCGCAACAGCACGGCCGGCCGCCCCCCGCCCCGCCCGACACCGCGCTCCTCATTGACTCACCTGCACTACCGGCGGAACAAGATGCAAGCAATTCATGACGCGGAACTGGAAAACTGGCACGACTACGAAGTACAGTCGCGCAAGGAAATCGTCGCGCTGCTGCGCCAGATCGGCGACAAGAAGCAGCTGATCCGCATGAAGATCAAGGGCGAGGCCGACGTTTGCGTCACCTCGGTCCTGGAAGTCGACCCGGAAAGCGGCCTGTTCATCCTCGACCGCTCGATCAACCGCGAACAGAACGAACGCATCGTGCGCGCCGGCCAGGTGATGTGCGAAACCTACCTCGACAAGATCCGCATCCTGTTCCGCGCCGGCGGTTTGCAGGAACTCGAGTTCCAGGGCACGGCGGCGCTGGCCGCCAACATCCCCGATTCCCTGATCCGCCTGCAGCGCCGCGAGTTCTACCGCATGCCCACGCCGGTCACGAACCCGGTGCCGGTGCTGGTGCCGATGCCGATCGACCTCGGCGGCGGCAGCGCCAGTTTCCCGCTGGCCGACATCAGCTGCGGCGGCATCGCCCTGCTCGACAACAAGATGACACTGAACTCGACCATCGGCCAGACCTTTACCGGCTGCCGCATCGAGCTGCCGGAAATCGGCATGGTGAATACTTCGCTGCAGGTCAGGAATGCGCTGGATGTGACGATGCTGAACAACAAGACCAGCCGGCGGATCGGGTGCATGTTCGTCGACATCTCGCGTGCCAACATGGCGGGGGTGCAGCGCTACATCACCAAACTGGAGCGCGAGCGGAATGCGCGCCTGGCGGGGTTGAGCTGATCGGCCGGTAACAGCGCTTGTATCGGGAACGTTTCCCGTAGGGTGGGCCGGGCCGCGCTAGGCACCCCGTGCCCATGCGAAAACCCGCATCGTGTTGGCTTCGTTTCACTGTTGCAGCATGCTCCAAGATGCGGCGTCTAAATGCATGTCCCGCGGCTTCAAATTTGCCAACATCACGCATCGTTCCGCGTGGGCACAGCGTGCCCCCCCTACAGTTGACGCTACCGCCCACAACGACAAACGGGCCGCGCTCCTGATGGATGCGCGGCCCGTTTTATCCGGTGAAAACAATCACACCTGCATATTCATGATCTCGTGATACGCCGAGACCAGTTTATTCCGCACCTGCACCGTCGCCTGGAAGGCGATGCTCGACTTCTGCATCGCGATCATGGTGTCCGACAGGCTGACGCTCTCGTCGCCCATCGCGAACTTCTGGCCCATCTCTTCGGCCGTCTTCTGCGAATTGCTCACCTGCTGTAGCGAATTCTTCAGCGCGTCCGAAAAGCTGACCTTCGATGCGCCTTCGTTCGCCGCCGGCGCCGCTACATTGCCGAGGCCGCCAATGCCGCCCAGTCCGCCCGCTCCCAGGGAGGGCGCCGCCGGCTTGGTGGCGGCCGCCTTCAGCTGGTTCATCATGGACTCGATGCGGCTACTGTCGATGCCGCCGATGCCGCCTATGCTCATGGGTTCTCTTGTGTAATCTCTTGCCTGCCCGCGTACGACACGTACACGAGCGATGTCAGGCTC
>DAMABW010000159.1:0-372 GCA_031999925.1 Massilia sp.
CCCAGCCTGTACGCGCTGCGCGAACTCCTGATCGGCTTCGGCCACGTGGATGCGGTGGCGCTGGCCGGCCTGAAGCGCGAGCGCGTTGTGGCGGTGGTGGGCGGCGCCAGTGTGCTGATCGGGGCGATGGAGGAATTCGGCGTGACCCGCCTCACGGCGATCAATGCCGGCTTGCGCCTGGGCGTGCTGTCCGACCTGGAACTGCGCTCCAAGCACCAGGACCGGCGCGCGCTGGCGATCGGCGACTGCATGCGCCGCTTCGGCGTCGATTCGGCGCGGGCGCGGCGCGCAGCCGACATTGCGCGCCACTTCTACCTGCAGCTGGAGGCGGTGGATGCGAGCTGCCTGGATTACCTGAGCTGGAGCTGTTTG
>DAMABW010000159.1:382-9707 GCA_031999925.1 Massilia sp.
GCACGAGGTCGGGCTGGCGGTCTCGCATACGGGGGCGCACAAGCATGGGGCCTACATCGTCGAGCATGCGGATTTGCCGGGGTTCACCACGCGCGAACAGCGGCTGATGGCGACCCTAGTGCTGGGGCACAAGGGCAACCTGCGCAAGGTGCGCGAGTCCCTGGCCGAACCGGCGTTTGCGCGCATGGTGCTGGCGATGCGGCTGGCCGTGGCGTGCATGCATGCGCGGGTGGACGAGGAACTGGAGGACGTGAAGCTGGCGATGGGATCGCGTATCGAATTGACGGTGGAGGTGGACTGGCTGGAGCGGCATCCGACGCTGAGCGCGTGGCTGGAACGCGAACGCGCGGCGTGGGAGGAGCTGGGCCGCAAGTTCGTTCTACGCGGGGTGTGATGCGAGCGGTTTTGGGATTCGTAGGGTGGGCACGGGTGCCTTGCGCGGCCCGGCCCACCCTACGAAAGCCGGCTTCGATGCAGGTGATCAGCGCAGTTTGCCAATCAACTCCGGTCCCACCGCCAGCTTGATGAACGCCGGATCGCCGTCAGGCTCCGGTTCCGGCCCGCGCAACCACAGTACCGCCCCTTTGCGGATCTTCCACGGCTGGCTTTCTCCGGCCAGGATCAGCGCCGCCGTCCCGCCCAACTGCGGCTGATGCCCGACCAATAAGGCCGGAAACCGGTGATTCGGCCACCCGCACGCGGCCAGCATCGCTTCGGGCGTCGACTCCGGCCCCAGCGCTTCGTGGATCGTATAACGCCGGCCCAGCCCATCGGCGGTCTGCACGCAGCGCACCGTCGGGCTGACGAAAATGCGGCAGCCTTCGGGCAGCTGGCGGTCGAGCCAGGCGCCCATGCGCGCGGCGTGGCGGATCCCTTTCGAGGTCAGCGCGCGCTGGGCGTCAGGCTCGCCGGGTTCGGCTTCGGCGTGGCGCCACAGGATCAGTTCCATGTCTGCTCTCCTTGTCGGGTTCGGCCGGCGCGGCCGCGCCGAGCATGTCCATCAACACCTGTTGCGCGCTGCAGGGGGCCTGGCCGGCGCGCGGCTTGCGGCGCCGGTAGTGGCCGTCGCTGCCCAGTTCCCAGGCGGTCGCATTGTCCTTCAAATAGGGATGCAAGCCTTCGCGCAGCACGCGTTTCTTCAGCGCCGGCGACTGCACCGGAAAGGCCACCTCCACACGGCGCAGCAAATTGCGGTTCATCCAGTCGGCGCTGCTGAGATACACGTCGTGCTTCAGGTTGTTGCGGAAGTAGTAGACGCGCGTGTGCTCCAGGAAGCGGCCGACGATCGAACGCACCTTGATGTTGCTCGATAAGCCAGGCACGCCCGGCCGCAGGGCGCATGCGCCGCGCACGATCAGTTCGATGCGCACGCCGTCGTTCGAGGCGTCGTACAGGGCGCGGATCACGGTTTCGTCGGTCAGCGAATTCATCTTGGCGATGATGCGCGCCGGCTTGCCGTCGCGCGCGATGCTCGCTTCGTTGCGGATCGCGCGCACGATTTCCTTTTGCAGCGAGAACGGCGCCAGCCAGATGCTGGACAATGCTTTCGGCCGCGTCAGGCTGGTGAGGTGGATGAAGACCTCGTTCACGTCCGCGGTCAACTCCGGGTTCGAGGTGAGCAGGCCGAAGTCGGTGTAGAAGCGCGCCGTGGTCGGGTTGTAGTTGCCGGTGCCGAGGTGGGCGTAGCGGCGCAGGCCGGCCGGCTCGCGCCGCAGCACCAGCGCCATCTTGGCGTGGGTCTTCAGGCCGACCACGCCGTACACGACCTGGGCGCCGGCGTTTTCCAGGCGCTCGGCCCAGTTGATGTTGGCTTCTTCGTCGAAACGCGCCATCAGTTCGACAATGACGGTCACTTCCTTGCCGCGCCGGGCGGCGCCGATCAGGGCTTCCATCAGGTCGGAGTTCATGCCGGCGCGGTAGATGGTCTGCTTGATCGCTACCACCGCCGGGTCGCTGGCGGCGGCCCCGATGAAATCGATCACCGGCTGGAAGGACTGGAAAGGATGGTGCAGCAGCAGGTCCTGGCGCGCCAGCGACGCGAACATGTCGTGGTTCGCCAGGCGCACCGGGTAGCTGGCCGCGAAGTGCGGGAACTTCAGGTCGGGCCGGCCGTCGTTGTTGGCGATTTCCTGCAGGCGGCTCATGTTCACCGGGCCGTCGACCTGGAACAGGCGGGTACGGTCGATGCAGAACTGCTCCAGCAAGAAGTCGGACAGGTGGGCGGGGCAGTTGCGGCCCACTTCCAGGCGCACCGCGAAGCCGTACTGGCGGCTGTGCAGTTCGCTCTGCAGGGCCTGGCGCAGGTTTTTCACTTCTTCCTCGTCCACCCAGAGGTCGCTGTTGCGGGTGACGCGGAACTGCGAGCAGGCCACCACTTCGCGGCCCGTGAACAAGTCCGGCAGATGCGCCTGGATCACCGACGACAGCAGGCAGTAGGAGGCGCCCGGGGTGTCCGACAGTTCGTCGGGCAGGCGGATCACGCGCGGCAGCACGCGCGGCGCCTTCATGATGGCGATGCCGGTGCCGCGCCCGAAGGCGTCCTTGCCCGAGAGTTCGACGATGAAGTTCAGGCTCTTGTTGATCACGCGCGGGAAGGGGTGGGCCGGATCGAGGCCGACGGGCGTGAGCAGGGGCCGCACCTCGCGGTCGAAGTATTGCTTGACCCAGGCGCGCTGGGCGGCGTTGCGGTCGCTGCGGCGCAAGAGGCGAATGCCCTGCTCGGACAGGCGCGGCAGGATGGTTTCGTTCAGCAGCGCGTACTGGCGCGCGATCAGGCGCCGGCACTCGTCGCTGGCGCGGCCCAGGGTCACGTCGAGGTTGTCGGCGACCGAGTCGGGGCCGCTCTCGAGCTGCTGGGTCGCCAGCAGGCTGGCCACGCGCACCTCGAAGAATTCGTCGAGGTTGCTGCTGACGATGCACAGGAAGCGCAGGCGTTCCAGCAGCGGCACGCGTTCATCCTCGGCTTGCGCCAGCACGCGGCGGTTGAATTCGAGCAGCGACAGTTCGCGGTTCAGGAATGGGGCGCCGTCGTCCAGCGCAGGCTGGGGCGGCGATTCGGGTTGCACCTTCTTGTCCATGCGAGGTCACGGAGTGATTCGAAGATGCCAGTCTAGGTAGCAAATATGACAGCGTGATTACCGCCGAGCGGTGCGGCGCGCGGCTTCTGTTATCCTGATGCTTGCATATCGTGCAAGTTACGTCGAAAGTAAGCTCGAAGCTCACCTATAAAGGAGAACGTCTTGAAAGCCATCGCCGCATTCGTGTTATCCGTCGCTGCCGCTGCCGCCCCAAGCGTGTACGCGCAGGAAGCCCCGCAGATCGCCCCCGCCACGGAAGCCGCCACCCGCTGGCTCGCCGTGATGGACGCCGGCAAGGCCGCCGAAGCCTGGGACGCGGGCGCGCCCGTGATGCAGTCTGCGATCACGCGCGACATGTGGAACAAGGTCGGTACCGACGCCCGCGCGCCGCTTGGCGCCGTGAAGTCGCGCAAGCAGACCTCGGCCAACTTCACCAAGACCCTGCCCGGCGTACCGGAAGGCGAATACGTGGTGATCCAGTACGCCACCGACTTCGCCAACCGCGCCGGCGTCACCGAGACCGTGGTGCCGATGCGCCTGCCGGACGGCAGCTGGAAGGTGACGACCTATTTGATCCGCTGATTCGTGATCCGCTGATCAGCCCTGCTTCGGACTCAGCTTCCAGAGTTGGGTCGGCAGGGACGGTGGCGCGTCCGGCTTGAAGAAGGCGGAGTCCTGGATGTGCGAGGTGGTCACGTACACCGTGCCGTCCGGGCCCTGGCTGAAGGTGTCGGGCCAGCGCAGGCGTTCGTCCTGCACCAGCGTGCGGATAGCCGCTTGCGGGCCGTCGTCGAGGTTGCGCGCGCGGATGGCATCGACTTCCACCGACGTCAGCAGCATCACGTTCGTGCCTTTCGGGATCAGCAGGCCGTCGGCCACTTCGTTCAGGCCGTATTCCTCGACGCTACCGGACACGTCGCCGCCCGCCATGCCTGCGGTGTGCAGCACCTCGGTCGGGATGCGGTACAGGGTATCGCCCTTGATCGCCTGCCAGTACAGGTACGCGCCGTCGCCGGACAGTTCGATGCCGTCGGCCGAGAACTCGACGCCGCGCCCGTCCGGACGGCGCAATACTTCGCCGTCGGCCTTCACGTTCAAGCCCTTCTTCATTTGCGTCGAGTCGTCGCCGTCGAGCAGGCGCACCGGCTTGCCGCTGTCGAGTTCGACCACGATGATCGCGCCGACCACGCCGGAATCGGTGATGTAGGCGTATTTGCCATCGGGCGAAAAGCGCACGTCGTTCAGGTAGGAGCCTTGCGGGGCGATCTCTTCGTCGAAGGCGATGGTGCGGGTGGCCTTGTCGCTGGCCAGGTCGATCTGCACCAGCTTGGCGCCGCCCGACACCATGTGGCTTTGCGCCGGCGCGGCCGGATCGAGCACCCACAAACTGCCGCGGCCATCGGCGACGATGCTTTGCACGCAGACCCAATGGTCTTCGGGCGAGACCTCGTCCTTCTTCGCATTGCGCCAGGCGTTCCATTCCGCGTCGGGGTAGGGCTTGACGCCGCCATCGGCCAGGACTTCGGCTACCGAAACAGCCGTGTCCTCGGTCCAGCGCGGGAAGTTCACGAAAATGCGGTTGTCCTCGGACACCGAGACGCCGGTGACCTGGTGCTCGAAGGCCGCGACTTGCTCGATGGTGAAGCTGCCTTCCTTGAAATCTGCCTGCTCGTTTGCTCGGTCGGTCATGCGTTTTCCTTTCGTCGAGATGGATTCAGGCCGCCTTGCGTTGGCTGCGCGCCGGCGGCGTCGGGTTTTCCTGTTCGTGCTTCAGGCGCTGCTGCAGCATCGCCAGCACCGCCGCTTCCTCGGGTTGCAGCGCGTGCAGGTCTTCGCTCAGGTGCTGCTCGGTGCGTTCGCGCATGGCGTCCAGCACCGAGCCTTCCAGGTAGGCGTCGAGCACGGCCGGGTGCACATAGCACTTGCGGCAGATCGAGGGTGTGTTGCCAAGCTTTTCAGCCACCGATTCGATGGCGCGCACGATGTTCTTCTTGGCCTGGGTCTCGGAATCGAACTTCTCGAATTCCTGCAGCGCCAGCGCCGCCAGCACCGTGCCCGACCAGGTGCGGAAGTCCTTGGCCGTGTAGTCTTCGCCGGTGATGGTGCGCAGGTACTCGTTGACGTCCGAGGAATCGATACTGTGGGTCTCGCCTTCCTCGTCGATGTACTGGAACAGTTCCTGGCCGGGCAGGTCGCGCGTGCTGCGGATGATGCGCGCCAGGCGCCGGTCGTGCACATGGATCTTGTGGTACACGCCGCTCTTGCCCCGGAACTTGAATTCGACGTCGCTGCCGTCGACCTTCACGTGGCGATTGCGCAGCGTGGTCAGGCCGAAGGACTTGTTGGTGCGCGCATATTCCTCGTTCCCGACGCGCATCATGGTCGCTTCCAGCAGGTAGACGATCGTCGCCAGCATTTTCTCGCGCGGCAGGCCGGGCAGTTTCAGCGCCTTGTCGACTTCCTCGCGGATCGTCGGCAGGGCCTTGCCGAAGTTGATCATGCGCTCGTACTTCACTTCGTCGCGCACGTTGCGCCACTTCGGGTGGTAGCGGTATTGCTTGCGCCCGCGCGCATCACGGCCGGTGGCTTGCAGGTGGCCGTTGGCCTGGGAGCAGATCCAGACCTCGGTCCAGGCCGGCGGGATCACCAGCGACTTGATGCGTTTCAGGGTGGTGTCGTCCTCGACCGGCGCGCCCTTGGCGTCGAGGTAGCGGAAACCTTCGCCAACCTTTTCGCGGCGGATGCCGGGCTTGCTGTCGTTCACGTAGCGCAAGCCGGCGGCTTTCGCGGCGGTCGGCGGGTCGGCAAGGGGGAGGGAAGTGTCTGCGGCTGGGTCTGTGCTCATCGTCGTTACCGGTCCGAAGTGGTGCGTGGGACCGATCTTACGCTTTCGTCCGGGGCGCACTGTACGGGGCTTAACGGATACGCGCCCCTGGAATGGCGCCTGCCTGCTAGCATGGCCGCTGACGATCATGCAGTGCGCAATCGACAAATGTTTAGTGCAGAAAAACTTTTGTTTGTTTATCTCCAACGCCCGGACACCGGCGATTGGGTCACGGCCGGGTATTACCGTGCCGGCATGAAGGGAATCGCCACTTTCCGCTACGCCCCGAGCTACGTGGACGCCGGGCACTGCTGGCCGATCGACCCGGTGAACCTGCCGTTTCAGCCAGACGTCGATGTGATCGCGCCGCGCTATGGCGGCTTGCACGATGTCTTGCGCGATGCCTGTCCTGATGGCTGGGGTCAGGCCTTGCTGCGTAGCGAGCACAATCTACCGCCGCAAGCGCCGCCGACTCGCTACCTGGTTTTGGCAAGCAATGCCGACCGCTGGGGCGCGCTGGCCGTCGGCACGCGGCCACGGCCGTCGGTCACGACGCTGGCCGCGCCCAAGCTCTCGCAGTTGCGGCAGGTGGTCGAGGAACTCGCTGCCCTCGCCGCGCAGCAGTCCCCGGTACACGTTCAGCTACGCCGGCGCCTGATGCAGATGCTTGGCCTCGGTGGCGCCCGTCCCAAGGCGACAGTGCAAGACGAGGAAGGCGACTATTGGCTGCTCAAGCCTGGTCTCGCCAGCGATGTCGCCGACATCCCGGCCCTCGAGCATGTCGCCCAGCGCTGGGGCGCCTTGAGCGGCTTGCGGTTCGCGCCGACGGTCTGGCATCCGGCACAAGGTAGCCGGAGCGCGGTGCGCGTGCTGCGCTTTGACCGCAACAGGGACCGGCGCGCGATGTGCGTCAGCGCCGCCAGCCTGTTGCAAACCGAATATCCCGGCGGCTTGTCGAACGAGCGCTGGAGCTATCCGCGCCTGGCCGAGGAACTGCGCTGGATCGGCGCCCCGGCGCAGGACCGGCGCGAACTGTTCGGACGCATGGTATTCAACGCCGTCTCCGGGAACGACGACGACCATCCGCGCAACCATGCGATCATGTTCGATGCCGATGCCGGAGGATGGCGTCTGGCGCCCGCATTCGATGTCGTGCCGAATCCAGTCGACACGCCGGCCTACCTGGCGATGCAGCTGTCGACCGGCCGCTTCGACATCGCGCGCGAGGCGGTGCTGGCAGACGCGCATCGCTTCGGCTTTGGCAACCGCGAAGAAGCGGCTGCCTGGCTCGACGCGCTCCTGGACCGGATCGCAGGAACGTTCGACGACGCTGCGCAGGTGCTGGATGACGCCTGGCGTCGGGTACTGGCCGAGCGCTTGCACGACAACCTGGCGCTGCTGGGACGCCAGAAACGGCCCTGACAGGCTGAGGATGTCTCTGCCGTGATGAACCAGTATCGAGAACCAATGGAATGGAACTGACTTATTTGAAGGTACGGTGGTTGCACGACGATCCGGCCTATCCGGTGCTGTTGCTAAGCGAACTGGACGAGAGGCGATACGAAGTGCGCAAAGCCGAGATCTACGCGGACGGGCGAATAGACATCGCCTCGGCACACGAGCAAGTCGGTCATGCGGAACTTGGCCAGGTCGCCGTGCCGCCGGAAGGGGAAATCGCCAGCGATCGTGCGTTCAGCGTGGAACCCCTGGACCGCGCGGAATTCGAGCAAGCCTGGGCCGAGGCCCGCTCGCGCGCGCATTCCCGCGCATGGAATCCATGCTCCGATGGATCACACGACCGCGAAGCTTGACGGTCAATCTGCTGAAGCACTAGTGTAGGGACTTTCGAACCGGGGAAATCGATCATGCTTCGCATGCTGGTACTTGTGCTCTTCCTCGTCGCCGCGCGCCAGGCTAATAGCGCAATCGACCTGCCGATGCAGGTCCATGAAACGCTTCAGAGATTTCATGATGGCAGCGAGCTTGCCATTCGGGGCGACGGCCAGCGTATCGTGTCAGTTCAACTGACGTTCGAGGGAAGGCATCTTGCGTTGAGCGGGCCGGTCTTCGAGGGGCTGGATCAACCCGACCTGTCCCGTGTCGATCTCAAACTGGTGACAGTGAACAGGTGCGAGAACCTGTCGATGCCTTGCAACGAATATCGCATTCCCATGATCGAGATACCGGTCTTGGGTATCCCCGGGAGCGCGTGTATCGAAGCGGCGTGTCTGGTCCGGCTCGCGGTACACCAGGACGGCGTGCATCGAACCATCCTTGTCACGCGCGCAGGCACGACAACCAGGCATCCGGAACAGGTTTTCGCTCTGCCGTCCGGCCAGGGTGCAGACGCTCATGTCCATCACAGCCAGGAGTATCCGGGATCTGGCACGCGAGCACAGCCCCAGCCTCGATCTCCATGAATCCTGGACTACCTTAACCTGACCCTCGCTGTTTTCATCAGCGGTACCGCGCTTCCACCAGATCGATCTCCCGCAGCAGCTTCCTGGCGATATCGTCCGACACCTTGCGCTGGTGCGTGAGTGCCAGGATCGCCTCGCGCTCGGCCTGCAGCGCCGCCAGCCGGTACTCGCGCTCGGCCTGTTCCGCGACCCGGATGCGCGACGGTTCGTTCGCCGCCAGTCCGGTGCCCAGGCGGTGCTCGTAGACGCCGCGCACGTGGTCGACCGCGCTGGCATGCACGTCGGCGTGCTCGCTGTCGCCCAGGTGGCTGTGGCCGACGCGTTCGATCGCCGCAATCGCCGCCACCGCCGCGTTGTGGCGCGCCAGGTCTTCCTGCGCTTCCTCGGTCGATTCTTCCGGCAACTCGAGGCCGCGCAGGACGCGCGGCAGGCCGATGCTGGCCACGATCAGCGAGACGATGATCACCGCGCTGGCGAAGAAGATCGCCAGGTCGCGTCCCGGGAAGGCGGCGCCGCCCGGCAGCGCCAGCGGCAGGGTCATCACGCCGGCCATGGTGATGGCGCCGCGCACGCCGGCCAGCGAGGTGGCCAGCACCAGGCGGAAGTTCGGCTTGTAGACCTTCTGGCCTTGCAGGCGCGCGTTCAACAGCGTCAGGCGCAGCGACACCCAGACCCACACCAGGCGCAGCACGATCAGGGCCAGGCTGATGAGCAGGGCGATGCCGAACAGTTTCCAGGGCGTGAGCGACGCATCCGGGCCGGCCTGGCGCAGGGCGCGTTCGATGATCTCGGGCAGCTGCTCGCCCAGCAGCACGAACATGCCGCCGTTCAGCGCGAACTGCACCGTGTCCCAGACCACGGCGCGGCGCACGCGGGTGGTGGCGAGCGCACGGCCCGACAGTTCGACGTAGCTCATCGTGATGCCGGCCGCCACCGCGGCCAGGATGCCGGAGGCGTGCACGTGCTCGGCCACGAGATAGGCGCCGAAGGGCAGCAGCAGATTG
>DAMABW010000160.1:0-8143 GCA_031999925.1 Massilia sp.
CCATCAACGTGGTCGCGCGCAGCCCCTATCTGGTCTTGTGGAGCCGGCTCGGCGATTACCGCAGCGAATGGCTGGATGAGTTGCTGGCCGAAGGGAAGCTGTTCGAGTATTGGGCCCACGAAGCCTGCTTCCTGCCGATCGAGGATTACGGCTTGTACCGCCACCGCATGCTCGACCCGGCGGCGATGGGCTGGAAGTATTCGGGCGCCTGGATGCGCGAGCGCGCCGGCGAGGTCGCGGCGCTGCTGGCGCACATCCGCAGCCGTGGTCCGGTGCGTTCCTCGGATTTCGAAAGGACGGACGGCAAGAGCGGCGGCTGGTGGGAGTGGAAGCCGGAAAAGCGCTCGCTCGAAGTGCTGTTCACCTCGGGCGCGCTGATGATTTCGCGGCGCCACAACTTCCAGCGCGTGTACGACCTGGCCGAGCGCGTGCTGCCCGACTGGAGCGATGCGCAGCTGTCTGATCTGGCGGACGTGCGCCGCAGTTTCGCGCTGCGCACCGTGAAAGCCCTGGGCCTGGCGCGCGCCGCCTGGATTCCGGACTACTACCGCACCCGGCGCCCGCACGTCGATCCGGCCGCGCTGGCCGACGAAGGACTGCTGCTGCGCGCCCGTGTCGAAGGCTGGAACGACCCGGTCTACATCCACCCCGACCATGCCGCGCTGGCGCACCAGGCGGCCGAGGGCACCTTGCGCCCGACGCTCACCACCATCCTGTCTCCCTTCGATCCGGTGGTGTGGGACCGGCGCCGCGCGCTGGAACTCTTCGGTTTTGATTACCGCCTGGAGTGCTACACGCCGGCCGCCAAGCGCCGCTACGGCTATTTCACATTGCCCATCCTGCGCCGAGGCGCGCTGGTCGGACGCATCGACGCCAAGGCGCACCGCCGTGCCGGCATCTTCGAGGTCAAGGCGGCGCTGTTCGAGCCGGGCTTGCGCACGAGCGAAGCCCTGGTGCGCGACGTCGCCGCCGCCTTGCAGCGCTGCGCGCGCTGGCATGGCTGCGCTCAGGTAAGCATCAATCGGGCCGAGCCGGACGCGATGGCGGGGCGGCTGGCGCTGGTGCTGGATGCCTCGGCCAGCCTGGGGCAAGCCGCATGAGCCTGCCCGCCGCCCCGCTGGACGCGGTGGGTGCGGACGGGCTGCCGCTGTTCGGGCGTTACCAGGGGCTGGCCGGCGCGCCGGGCTGGAGCCGGCTGGCGCCACCCTTTGCGCGCGGCGCGCTGTGGCGGCGCCTGCACCATAAACGCTGGCATTTCGTGTCGCTGGTTACCGATGAGCTGTTCGTCGGCCTGGTCGTGATCGACATCGGCTGGAGCAATAGCGCCTTTGCCTACGCCTTCGACCGTACGCTGGGCAAAGTCGTCGAGGCATTTTCTCCGGTTGGCTTGCCGGGCTTGACGGCCGAGGTTGGCGCCACCGTGGCGGAGGGCGCGCGCTTCGTGATGCCGGGCCGGCGCATCGTGATCGAAGGCGATGGCGCCGATGGCCACCGCCTGCGCCTGCGCGCCGGCAACTTCCGCATCGATGCCGAATATGGCGGCGCCGGGCCGCGCTTGCTGGCGGTCGGCCCGGTGTGCGATGGCGGGGCGGTCCACAGCACTCAAAAATCGCCCGGCCTGGCCCTGCGCGGCATGGCCGATGCCGGCGGAAAACGCTTTCGCCTGGACGGCGGCGTTGCCAGCTACGACTTTTCGAATGGCTTGCTGGGGCGGCGCACGGCCTGGCGCTGGATCTCGGCGCACACGCGCGAGCTGGGCATCAATTTGCAGGCCGGCTATTTTGGCGACGCCGAAAATGCGCTCTGGCTGGACGGCGAGCTGATCGCGCTGGGCCCGCTCGGCAGCCGGGTCGAGGCCGATGGCAGTTGGACGATCGCCACCGCCGACGGCCTGCTCGATTTGCGCTTCACGCCCGAAGGCACGCGCCGCGACGACAAGCAATTGCTCGTTGCCAGCAGCCGCCTGAGCCAGCACGCGGGCCGTTTCGATGGCTGGGTGAAAGCCGGACCGGACGCGGCGAAACGCACGGTTTCCGGGCTGACAGGATTGGCCGAGGACTACCGCGCACGCTGGTAAAAACGCTCCCGTTCGCCAACGCGGCAGGTTTCATATGGTTGACTGTCGCTTCCGCGCCGACCGGTCCGAGTTTGAGCCAGATCAAACGCCGGCCAGGGTCCGCTCCTTACACTACGAGTTCTTTCGGGCTGAAGAAAAACACAACACGCACAGCCTGTCCAAAACCAGACTTCCCACTTTGCCGTGTTCCCCGCGGAGCATGCGCTTGCGTTGGAGAAATCGAGAGGAGACCGAATGCTTACCGCAACCTACACGCTCGTGGCATTGTCAGTTGAACAAACCAACATGCGCGTCAGCCTGCACGCAGTCCAGCAACTCGTTCAAAAAAGCTATGCGCGCCAGACGGCGCTGACGGTCGGCCAGGCCGAATACGTGTGCGATACCCTGCGCGGCCTGTACGAAAGCTGCCAGCGCCGCAAGCTCGACCGCTTCCTGTTGCCGGCCCTGCGCCGCGCCAGCGCGAATGCCGACAGCCTGGTGGCCGAACTCGACGGGCTCAGCCGCGAGGCGGTCGAATCACTGGCCACCGCCAACGAACTGCTACGCGGCGGCATCGACAGCGAAGAGCGGGTGGAAGCCTTCTGCACCGCCGTCGAACGCTTTTGCGCCGCGCTGACCCTGCGTTTCGAGCGCGAGGAGCTGGAACTGTTCCCGGTGGCACGGGTGGCGATTGCCGGCGAAACCTGGTTTGCCATGGCGCACCAGATGCTGGCCCACGACGCTTACCGCGAAGAGCACCGGGTCCACCTGGTCACGCCGCCCGCCAGCCGGCCGGCACGCACCGAGCACACGCATCGCCAGGCGCCGCCGCTGACCTACATGCATTGACGTGCGCGCATTGAATACCATGCGGTAAAGAACGCGAACTGAATACGATGCGCTGAAGTACGTGTATCGAGCCTTGCACGCGGCAGCCGGGCGCATCCAGGACCTTGTCGCCCCGGCCCGGCCACGCCGCATCAACCCGCATCCGCCTGGCAACAGCCTGCGCGCCTGTCGAGTGCGCCCGAAAACTGCCATCGTTCTTTGTTATGATGGGGCTTTTGGAAGTGCGATTTCATCATGTTCGAATTCCTATTCAAGCGTCAGGGCGACAAACCCGGTAATGCGCCGGCCGCGGGCGGCAAGTCTGCCGACAAGGCGGCAAAGCCGGCAGCCGGAGCTGCCTCGGCCGCAGCGGGCGGGCAGGGCGCCGCCGGGGCGCCGGCCCAGGCCAAGCCAGGGCAGCAGGGGCGCGAGCAGCAAGCCGAGCAACTGCGCCAGCTCGACGGCGATGAAAGCCGCGCCGTGGAATTCATCCTGCAAGCCGATTTTTCCGAGCTGCGCCTGGCTGCGGCCGAGCAGGTCCACAGCCGCGCCGGACTCGAGCGCGTGCATGCGGCCATGCGCAACCTCGACCGCCGTGTCGCCAAGCTGATGCAGTCGCGCCTGGACGCGATCCGCCACCACGACGCCGAACTCGCGCGCGGCCAGGCCACGCTGGAGCAGGCGCGCGCCATGTTGCAAGACGGTCTGCTCACCCCGAACCAGGTTGCCGAGCTCGACCGCAAATGGGCAGTCATCGCCGCGCCCGAGCTGGCCGACGAATTCACGGCGGTGCGTACCCAACTGGGCGCCCGCCTGGAAGCGCAAGTGGCGCTCCAGCGCGCCATGATCGACCGCCTGGCCGGCCTGCGCGCCCTGGAAACGGCCAACCTGAATGCCGCCGACCTGGCCGCCCGCCTGGACGCGATGCTGCAGGAGCAGAACGCCGCCCTGGCGGCGCCGGAACACGCCGCGCTGCCGCGCGCCCTGCCTGCCGAATTCGCGGCGGAACATGCACGCCTGAGCGCCGGCCTGGCCACGCTGGAACAACAGCAGGCCGCCCTGGCCGCACGCGAAGCCGCGCTCGCCGAATGGCAGGCCCAGCCGGTTGCCGAGCTGCAGGCCGACAGGCTGCGCCAGGCCTGGCAAAAACTGCCGGCCTTGCCGCAAGGCGCCGCCGCTGCCGTCTTGCAGGAACGCTTCGACGCGCTGCTGGGTACGCTGCCGCAGCCTGCGCCGAAGCAGTCGACCAAGCAAATAAGACCGCGCGAACTGCCGCCATCGCCCGCCAGGGATACTGCCGCCCAGGCCGCCAAGCCGGCCCAGAAAGACGCCACCAAGGGCGCCGACCAGGGCTTCGTCGATACCATGGATGCGCTGGAAGCGGCCCTGCAGCAAGGTTCGCTCGGTACCGCCGCCGAACTCGACAAGGCGCTGAAGGACACCAAGGGAAAGGGCATGCGCCTCTCCGCTGCCCAGGCCGACCGCCTGAGCCACCTGCGCGCCGAACTGAAACGCCTGTCGGACTGGGCGCGCTGGGGCGGCAACGTGTCGCGCGAAGAACTCATCAAGACCGTGGAAACCCTGTCCACGCAAAGCCTGCCGATGGCCGAACTGGCCAAGAAGGTCGGCAGCATGCGCGAACGCTGGAAAGCGCTCGACAGCCTGTCCGGCGCCGCTCCAAAAAGCCTGTGGGAACGCTTCGACCACGCCTGCACCGTGGCCTATGCCCCGGCCGCGGCCCATTTCAAGCACCTGGCCGACGAGCGCCACACGAACGCCGCTCGCGGTGAGGCACTGGTGGCGGAAGCCCAGGCCGAGATCGGCAAACTCGAGTCCGGCGAAGCCGACTGGAAGCACGTGGCCGGCACCGTCCAGCGCCTGCGCCTGGCCTGGAGCCACCTGGGCGCAATCGACCGCAAGGACAAGAAACGCCTCGACCAGCAGTTCGCCGCCGCCCTGACCACCCTGCAAGGCCCGCTGGAAGAGCAGCGCAAGGCCGAGATGGCCGGGCGCGAAGAACTAATCGACGAAGTGGCGAACATCGACCCGCACGACCGCCACGCTGTCGACCGCCTGCGCGACATCCAGGCGCGCTGGCAGGAGCATGCGCGCGCGCTGCCGCTCGAACGCAAGGCCGAGCAGGCCCTGTGGCAACGCTTCCGTGCCGCCTGCGACGAATTGTTTGCCCAGCGCAAGGAGAGTGCGCATGCGGCCGATGTCGAACGCCGCGCCCATGAAGCCGCCAAGGAAGCGATCACCGCACGCCTGGAAGCCGCCGCCCCGGAGGCCACCCCGGCAACGGCCGGCAAGCTGCTGCGCGAAGCCGCCGCCGAATGGCATGCCATCGGCCCGGTGCCGCGCGCCCACGAGGCGCGGGTCGACAAGCGTTATCACGAGGCCGTTGCCAAGGTTCAGCACCATGCCGACCTGGCGCGCCGCGCCGCCGGGCTGGCGCTGGCCGGTGCCCTGCGCGACAAATTGCGCGCCTGCCAGGAGCTGGAAGATTCGCTGGCCCAGCCTGGGCAGACCGTGGCGGCCGCCGACTGGCGCGCGCGCTGGGCGGCCTTGCTGCCGGCCGGCAGCGAATACGATCCGGTACTGGACGCCCGTTTTGAATCGGCCCTGAACGCCGTCGACGGCGACCGAGAAGGCTATGCACGCCTGCTGGAAGCGAACCGCGCGACCTTGCTGCAGAAACTGCTGCGCCAGGAAGTGGCGGCCGGCATCGACAGCGGCGCCGAATTCGCGCGCGAACGCCTGAAACTGCAAGTCGAGGCCCTGCAATCGACCCTGAAGGCCGGCGAAAAGCCCGGCCACAAAGGTGATAAAGCCGGCGGACTGCGCCAGCTATGTGCCTTGCCGGCCCTGGTCGACGAGCGCACCGCGCTGCGCATCGAACAATTGCTGATGCGTACGGCCCGGGAGGGCAAGTAACATGAGCAAGGTTCGGGTACAGACCGGGGACTTCGACCTCGGCCAGGAACTGGCGCGCCTGCGCAAAGGCGATGCGCGCGTCGGCGCCGTGGTCAGTTTCGTCGGCACCGTGCGCGACATGAACGACGGCTCCTCGGTATCTGAAATGGAGTTGGAGCACTATCCCGGCATGACGGAAAAGGCGCTGGAAGACATCGTCGCGCAAGCCGAAGCGCGCTGGCCGCTGTACAACGCCCTGGTGATCCACCGCGTCGGTCCGCTGGCGCCGCTGGAGCAGATCGTGCTGGTTGCCTGCAGCGCCGCCCACCGTGGCGAAGCCTTTGCCGCCTGCGAATTCATCATCGACTACCTGAAGACCGACGCGCCGTTCTGGAAAAAGGAACAGACGCCGGAAGGCGCGCGCTGGGTCGATGCGCGCCTGTCCGACGACTCCGCGAAAGCCAAGTGGGCAACCCGCTGAGCTGGCTGGCGGTGGGGGCGGGCGCCGCCATCGGCGCCTGGCTGCGCTGGGGGCTGGGCCTGTGGCTGACGAATGTCCACGTCCAAGTCCAGGCCGGCACCCTGGCCGCGAACCTGATTGGCGGCTACCTGATCGGCATCGCGCTCGGCTTTTTCAGCGGCCATCCGCATCTCAGCCCCGAGTGGCGCCTGTTCATTGTCACCGGCTTCCTCGGCGGCTTGACGACGTTCTCCAGTTTTTCCGGCGAATCCGTGGCGCTCCTGCAGCGCGGCGACTACGGCTGGGCCATGGCGCACACGCTCTTGCACCTGGGCGGCTCGATCTTGCTCTGCATCGCCGGGTTTGCAACCTGGCGCGTCCTGCGCGCCTGAACCTTGGGTAGCGTCTGGCGATACGACGCGCGTAACCGGAAATCACGCAAGCCAAGCGATTATCTTGATGCTAGACTTGCCGCCAGACAAACAACTGGAGCTTGCCGTGACGACTGTTCAACGACCGACCGCCGCGTTTGTCGGCGCTTCCTGGGCTGCCTTGCTGATCGGCGCGATCGCCTTCCTCTGGGGTTTGTGGAACGCGACGATGCCGCTGAACGAAAAAGGCTATTACTTCACCTTGCTGCTGTACGGCCTGTTCGCCGCGATCTCGCTGCAGAAGTCGGTGCGCGACCGCAGCGAAGGCATTCCCGTTACCGGCCTGTACTTCGGCCTGTGCTGGTTTTCCTTGATCGCGGTCATGACGCTGCTCACCATCGGCCTGTGGAACGCGACCCTGGCGCCGAGCGAAAAAGGTTTCTATGCGATGGCCTTCGTGCTGAGCCTGTTTGCGGTGGTGGCGGTGCAGAAGAACGTGCGCGATTTGGGCAGCCTCGAGCCTGAACACGGGAGCGTGGCACGCTCGAGCGAACTGTAATCGCTCAAATAACACAACAGCGGCAGCCGCATGCGCGGACTGCCGCTTTTTTGTTACCCGTGCGCCGTCGTTTCTCTCTTGCTGCGCCGCAGCGAGTAGGCAATTCCGGCGCCGATCAGCACCACTGTCACCGCCAGCGACAGGCTGGCCGGCACCTTGCCGCCGAACACGAAGTCACCCAGGAAGATCTTCGACCCGATGAATACCAGCACCGCCGCCAGCGAATACTTCAGGTAGCGGAAGCGCTGCACCACGTCCGCCAGCGCAAAGTACAGGGCGCGCAGCCCCAGCACCGCGAAGATGTTCGAGGTGTAGACAATGAACGGATCGCTGGTAATGGCAAAGATCGCCGGCAGGTGGCGCCGCAGCCAGGCGAGCAGGGCGCTGTCGCGCACCCCGTTCGGGTTCTCGGACACGAACAGCATCTTGATGCCGGTGACCACCAGGATCGCCCCGAAAATGTACAGCACCCAGTAGTAGCTGGCCACCAGGGCCGAGCCGGCGCCGATCATGATGCCGCGCGTGAGGATCACACCCAGGATGCCCCAGAACAGCACGCGATGCTGGTAGAGCGGCGGAATGGCAAGCGTGGAAAAGATCAGCGAGATCACGAAGATATTGTCGAGCGACAGGCTCTTCTCGATCAGGAAGCCGGTATAGAACTGCAGCGCCTTTTCGCTGCCGAAACCGTGCCAGACCCACAGCCCGAAGGTCAGGCCGGCGGTGAGGTAGAGGGCCGAGAGTTTCAGGCTCTCGGCCACGCCGATGACGTGGTCGTCGCGGTGCAGGACCCCCAGGTCGAAGGCCAGCAGCAGGACGACGACAGCCAGGAACAGCAGCCAAGGATCATCAGTAATGCGACACCGGTGCGCCCAGCCAGACGACACTCAGGAAGTCCATGGCATCACGCCTCCATCAGGGCGCCGGCCGGCGCCGGCGTCGACCACTTGCGCTGG
>DAMABW010000160.1:8153-9658 GCA_031999925.1 Massilia sp.
TGCGCTGGGCGCGCTGCAGCAGCAAATGTTCACGGCTGTCGATCTGGCGGTCCGCATGCACGATGTCGAGCATTGCCTTGAGTACATGCATGCGCAGCAGCGGGTCGGCCACGTCGTCGAGCAGGCGGTCGAGGGTGGCGTTGTCGATCTCGATGTCCTCGCGGCCATGGCGGCGGGCCGAGGCCAGCAAATCGTCGCACAGGGCCACGACGGCGTCGTCGAAGCGGTCGGCATCGACGCCGAGGCGGTCCAGGATGGCGCTGTGGTGCAGGGCCTTCATTTCGGATGGGGCCAGGTGGCCGTCGACGATCATCGACAAGGCCAGCAGGCGGCAGACGGCGTCGGGACTGTTGGTAGCGCAGAATCGCATGGTGTGTTCCTCGTTCGGTAGTTGGGATGGCTTCAGCTTAGGTGCCCATGGCCAAATGAGAAACCGAGGTTTCCTTGATCATTGCTCAGGTTTTTTCGAAGTATCGAACCCGGCTGTTGCGTGTTTGCCTTGACGATCTTGAAAAGTGCATCCCCATCCCAATTTTCTTTTCCATCTAAGAACACCTCTCTAGGGAGCACTACCATGCGGCAAGATAAACTGACGACCAAGCTCCAGGAAGCCCTGGCGGATGCCCAGAGCCTGGCGGTCGGCAACGACAACCAATACATCGAACCGGTCCACCTCCTCACCGCCCTGCTGAACCAGGACGACGGCGGCGCGCGCTCGCTCTTGCAGCGCGCCGGCGTGAACGTGGGTGGCTTGACCAATGCATTGCGCAGCGCCTTCGAACGCCTGCCGAAAGTCTCGGGCACCGGCGGCGAGACCCAGGTCGGGCGCGAACTGATGTCGCTGCTGAACCTGGCCGACCGCGAATCGCAAAAGCGCGGCGACCAGTTCCTGTCGAGCGAAATGATCCTGCTCGGCCTGAGCGAAGATAAATCCGACGCCGGCCGCCTGGCGCGCGAACACGGCCTCACCCGCAAGTCGCTGGAAGCGGCGATTTCCGCCGTGCGCGGCGGCGAATCCGTGAATTCGCAGGACGCCGAAGGGCAGCGCGAAGCGCTGAAGAAGTACACGCTCGACCTGACGGAAAGAGCGCGTCTGGGCAAGCTCGACCCCGTGATCGGCCGCGACGACGAGATCCGCCGCGCGATCCAGGTGCTGCAGCGCCGCACCAAGAACAACCCGGTCCTGATCGGCGAGCCGGGCGTCGGCAAGACCGCCATCGTCGAAGGCCTGGCCCAGCGCATCGTGAATGGCGAAGTACCCGATTCGCTGAAGGGCAAGCGCGTGCTGTCGCTCGACATGGCGGCCCTGTTGGCCGGCGCGAAATTCCGCGGCGAATTCGAGGAGCGCCTGAAGTCCGTGCTGAAGGAGCTGGCCCAGGACGAAGGCCAGACCATCGTCTTCATCGACGAGATCCACACCATGGTCGGCGCCGGCAAGGCCGAAGGCGCGATGGATGCCGGCAACATGCTCAAGCCGGCCCTGGCCCGGGGCGAGCTGCATTGCG
>DAMABW010000161.1:0-9649 GCA_031999925.1 Massilia sp.
CCTGGCGCTGGTACCACCTCGCCGCCCTCTGGGTCGGCATGGTGATCAGCATCCCGGCCTATATGCTGGCGGCCAGCCTGATCGAAAGCGGCATGTCGGCCTGGCAGGCGGTGCTGACGGTGTTCCTGGCGAACGTGATCGTGCTGCTGCCCATGCTCCTGATCGGCCACGCCGGCACCAAGTACGGCATTCCCTACGCGGTGCTGGCGCGCGCCAGCTTCGGTACCCGCGGCGCACGCCTGCCGGCGCTGATGCGCGCCATCGTCGCCTGCGGCTGGTACGGCATCCAGACCTGGTTCGGCGGCAGCATGATCTATACGCTGCTCGGCGTGCTACTTGGGGCGCCAATCTCCGGCCCGAACCTGCCTGGCCTGGGCATCAACGCCGGCCAGTTGGCCTGCTTCCTCGGGTTCTGGGCGATCCAGATGTACTTCATCGTGCACGGCATGGAATCGATCCGCAAGCTCGAGACCTATACCGCGCCCTTGAAGATTGCGATCTGCTTCCTGCTGCTCTGGTGGGTCTACGACAAGGTGGGCGGCTTCGGTCCGCTGCTGGATCAACCTTCGCAGTTCGTGCAGGGCGGCCCGAAAGCGGGCCTGTTCTGGTCCGTGTTCTGGCCGTCGCTCACCGCCATGATCGGCTACTGGGCCACGCTGGCGCTGAACATCCCCGACTTCACCCGCTTCGCGAAAACGCAAAAAGACCAGGTGGTCGGCCAGACCCTGGGCCTGCCGCTGCCGATGGCGCTGCTCGCCGCGCTGGCCGTCACCGTCACCTCGGCCACCATCGTCCTGTATGGCAAAGCCTTGTGGGACCCGGTCGACGTGGCCAGCCGCATGACCGGCATCGCGGTGCTCGTCGCCTTGCTGATCCTGCTGATCGACACCGCCAGCGTCAACCTGGCCGCCAACCTGGTCGGCCCGGCCTACGACTTCTCGGCGCTGTCGCCGAAGCGCATCAGCTACCGTACCGGCGGCTACATCACGGCCGGCATCGCACTGGCGATGATGCCGTGGAAAATCCTGGAGACGACCCAGAACTACATCTTCATCTGGCTGACGGGTTACTCGGCGCTGCTGGGGCCGATCGCCGGCATCATGATCATCGATTACTACTTCATTCGCCAGACCCGGCTCGACGTCGACCAGCTGTACCGAGACAACGGCATGTACTCGTACAAGGGCGGCTGGAACATCGCGGCCATCGTCGCCTTTGCGGCCGGCGTGCTGCCGAACCTGCCGGGCTTCCTGAACGCGGCGCTGCCGGCCTCGTTCCCGAACGTGGGCGAGGCCTTCAAGACCATCTATACCTATGCCTGGTTCGTGGGCGTGGTCATCGCGGCAATCGTCTATGGCCTGATGATGAAGGGCCGCACGGCGCCGGCGCCGCGTGCGGCGCCACAGTACCCGAACTAAAACATAACGAGCGGTCCAACCTGGGATTCAACCTGAAGGAGTGTCCATGACGACGATCATCCGTGGCGGCACCATCGTGAACGCCGACCGCGCCTTCCGCGGCGACGTGCTTTGTTTTGGCGACAAGATCGTCGCCGTCGGCGAGAGCCTCGACGCGCCCGCCAACGCCACGGTGATCGACGCCGGCGGCCAGTACGTGATGCCAGGCGGGATCGACACCCACACGCACATGCAATTGCCCTTCATGGGTACGGTGACCGCCGACGACTTCTTCAGCGGCACCGCGGCGGGGCTGGCGGGCGGCACCACGACCATCATGGACTTCGTCATTCCGAATCCGCAGCAATCGCTGCTGGACGCCTACCGCACCTGGCGCGGCTGGGCGCGCAAGTCGGCTGCCGACTACACCTTCCACGTGGCCGTCACCTGGTGGGACGATTCGGTGCACGCCGACATGGGCACCCTGGTACGCGAACATGGCGTGAACAGCTTCAAGCACTTCATGGCCTATAAAAACGCGATCATGGCCGACGACGAGACGCTGGTGAAAAGCTTCCGCCGCGCGCTGGAGCTGGGCGCGATCCCGACCGTGCATGCCGAGAACGGCGAGCTGGTGTTCCAGTTGCAGAAGGAGTTGCTGGCGAAGGGCATCACGGGCGCGAAAGCCCATCCGCTCTCGCGCCCGCCCGAGGTGGAAGCCGAAGCGGCGAACCGCGCCATCGCGATTGCCAACGTGCTCGGCACGCCGGTCTACATCGTCCACGTGTCCTGCGCCGAATCGCTGGATGCCATCGTGCGCGCCCGCGCCAGGGGCCAGCGCGTGTACGGCGAGGCGCTGGCCAGCCACCTGGTGATCGACGACAGCGTGTACCAAAGCGAAGACGAGGACTTCGCACGCGGCCACGTCATGAGTCCGCCGTTTCGCAGCCGCCACCACCAGGAGGCACTGTGGCATGGCCTCACCGGCGGCAACCTGCATACCACCGCCACCGATCACTGCACCTTCTGCGCCGAGCAGAAGGCGATGGGCGCGAACGATTTCACGCGCATCCCAAACGGCTGCGGCGGCGTCGAGGAACGCATGGCGGTGGTCTGGGACGCAGGCGTGAACAGCGGCCGCCTGACGCCCTCCGAATTCGTGCGCGTCACGTCCACCAACGCGGCGCAGATCTTCAATATGTACCCGCGCAAAGGCGTGATCGCGGTCGGAGCCGATGCCGACCTCGTGGTCTGGGACCCGAAGGGTACCCGCACCATCTCCGCACAAACCCAGTTCTCGAAAGGCGGCTTCAACGTCTTCGAAGGCCGCACCGTGCGCGGCATTCCGACGCACACGGTCGCCGCCGGCAAGCTGGTCTTCGAGCGCGGCGACCTGCGCGCCGAAGAAGGCGCCGGCCGCCACATCGACCGTCCCGCATTCGCTTAGTCGGAAACGGTACCGTAGGGTGGACGGCTATGCCGTCCACGCGTCCAACCAGCACCGGCCCACCACCAGCATCGAAAGCCGGCGCGTCCACATCCCGGAGAATGATATGCCCGACACCCTGCGCATCAACGGCCAACGCCTCTGGCACTCCCTGATGGAACTCGCCCGGATCGGCGCCACCGACAAGGGCGGCGTCAAGCGCCTTGCCCTGACCGACCTCGACCGCCAGGGCCGCGACCTGGTCGTGCAATGGGGCCGCGAAGCCGGCATGTCGGTCACCGTCGACAAGATCGGCAACGTCTTCATGCGCCGCGCAGGCCGCAACGCCGGCCTGGCGCCGATCGTCACCGGCAGCCACGTCGACACCCAGCCCACCGGCGGCAAGTTCGACGGCAACTATGGTGTGCTGGCCGGCCTGGAAGTCGTGCGCACCCTGAACGACCGGAACATCGTCACCGAAGCCCCGATCGAGGTCGCCTTCTGGACCAACGAGGAAGGCTCGCGCTTCGTGCCGGTGATGATGGGTTCGGGCGTCTTCTGCGGCGCCTTCAGCCTGGAAGCCGCCTACGCTGCAAAAGATGTCGACGGCAAATCCGTGCGTGAGGAACTCGAACGCATCGGCTACCTGGGCGAGGAGGAACCCGGCCAGCACCCGATCGGCGCCTACTTCGAAACCCACATCGAGCAGGGGCCGGTGCTGGAAGACGCCGACAAGGTGATCGGCGTGGTGCCCGCCGTGATGGGCCTGTCCTGGTACGACTGCACGGTCAGCGGCATGGAGGCCCACGCCGGTCCCACGCCGATGGGCCTGCGCCGCGACGCGCTGCAGGTGGCCACCGGCATCATGCAGGAAGTGGTGGCCATCGCGAACCGTTATCCGCCTTATGGACGCGGCACGGTCGGCATGGTGCAGGTGTTCCCGAACAGCCGCAACGTGATCCCGGGCCAGGTGAAGTTCAGCATCGACCTGCGCAATGTGAACGACGCGCTGCTGAACACCATGCACGAGGAAATGCTCGCCTTTGTCGCGAAGACGCGGAGCGAGACCGGCCTCGGTATCGAGGTCGAGCGCGTCTCCTACTATCCGCCTTGCCCCTTCCATCCAGACTGCGTGAACGCCGTGCGCGCCGCCACCGACAAGCTGGGTTACCCGGTCATGGACGTGGTCTCCGGCGCCGGCCACGACGCCATCTACGCCGCCCGCGTGGCCCCGAGCGGCATGATCTTCGTGCCCTGCAAGGACGGCATCAGCCACAACGAGATCGAGGATGCCAAGCCCGAGCACCTGGAGGCCGGCTGCAACGTGCTGCTGCATGCGATGCTGGAGCGGGCGCAGGTGGTGGAGTAGAGCGACAGTCGATCACGCGGTCGATCATGGCGTGAGGGCAGGGACGCGTCCGCTGCATGCCGGCAAACGCGGCTAGAATGGCCGCATGCCGAGCAAACTCCCTACCTTTCCCGGTCCGCTGACCGCGCGCGGCGCCGTGCTGGCGGTGCTGTTGTCGAACGAAGACCAGACCGGTGCCGAACCGCTGCAGGGCCGCGTGACCCTGGCCGCCATCGTGCGCACCCTGAAGCGCAAGTATCACTGGCCGATCGAGACCCACAGCTTCCCGGCGAACGCCGCCGACGGCCGCGCCACCTGGGCCACGGTCTACAGCCTGCCGGAGAACGTCATCGCCAAAGCCCTGGAGCGCGGAGGACGCGACTGGCTGCGCGCACGCAGGCAGGCGCGGCGCGGCGTTGCACGGCTAGAAGATGACGAATAAATTGCAGCGTCTTCAGACCTTGGAAGCGGCTTTACGCATTGAGCGAGCAAAGAGCCGTTTGGCAAGGCGTTGCATCGGCTCCGGCTTCGGCGTGGGCGAGAGCAATTGTTCTGAGTTAATGCGGCTGCCGAGGGCGTTGTGGGACGCTTGACGAGGCCTTATGCCATCATGTCTCGTTCAGCCTGCGCATCGTGTCTCGTTTTGTCTTGTTATGTCGCGAAAAATAACGAGACAAAAAACGACAGAAAGCGACAGCAATAACGCTGCAAACGAGACAGCTTTGTAGAGGGCAGCTTCGGACTCCCCCATGTCATTGGTGTCTGCAGGCTCTGATCTGCATTTGATCTAGCTCATATTCGCCGCGTCATGTTGTGCTTGTCTCCACCCATCTGCCGTCCTACCTTGTAAAGATAGCGCCGCTCCGCACTCCGCGGCCGGCCGTTACGACGAGGAGAGACCGTCATGAGTTACCGTCTCGAAGGCAGGCTCCTGGAAGTCTGCAACTGCAAGGTCCTGTGCCCGTGCTGGATCGGCGAAGACCCCGACCACGGCACCTGCGATACCATCGTCGCCTGGCACATCGACAAGGGCGCCATCGATGGCGTCGACGTCGGCGGTCACACGCTTGCCGCCGTGTCCCATCTGCCTGGCAATATCTTGCAAGGTAACTGGCGCGTGGCATTCTTCGTCGACGACGACGCCAGCGACGAACAAATGGACGCGCTCCTGAAGGTCTACAGCGGCAAGTCCGGCGGCGCAGTGGCCGAATTGTCCAAGCTGATCGGCGAAGTGGTCTCGATCGAACGCGCACCGATCACATTCACGGTGAACGAGGGCAGGGGCGAGCTGGCCATCGGCAGCGATTACTATGCCGAGCTCGAGCCCTATCGCGGCCCGAGCGGCAACACCACCACGCTGACCGAAACCATCTTCTCGACCGTGCCCGGCGCCCCGGTTTTTGTGGGCAAGGCGCCGGTCTACCGCTCGCGCAACGAGACGCTCGGCATCCACCTGAATTTGCGCGACCATAACGCACTGCAAAGCACCTTCGTGTTCGAGGCATAAGTGCCTGTCGATGCAAGCGCCGCCAACGCGCCGCGGCTGCGGCGCCACTACCGCGTGTTCGTGCCGCTGATCCTGGCGCTGGCGGCCCTGGCCTGGCTGGCGCTCTGGGCCTGGGCCAGCAGCCCCTACGGCCGCTATCTCGAACACGGCGACTGGACCGCCTCCGGCCCGGCCGCCGCGCTATGCCGCGCGCTGCCGGCCGGCGACATCGTCGTGCCCATCCTGTTGTATGCTGCAGCCTGGAACCTGATGACCGCCGCGATGATGCTGCCCACCACATTGCCGCTGTTCGATGCCTTCGACCGCCTGACCGCCAGCCGGCCCGATCATGGCCGCCTGCTGGTGCTGCTCGGCCTCGGCTACATGGGCGCGTGGGGCGCCTTCGGCATCCTCGCACATGGCCTGCACACGGGATTGCTGGCCTTGATGAACCAATCGCCGCAACTGGCCTGGAACGGCTGGATCGTCGGCACCGCCGTGATTGCCGGCGCCGGTGCCTTCCAGTTCAGCCGCCTGAAATACGCTTGCCTGGACCGCTGCCGATCGCCGCTCGGCTTCATCATGACGCACTGGCGCGGCCGCGACCACGGCCGCCAGGCCTTGCTGCTCGGCCTGCACCATGGCGCTTACTGTGTCGGCTGCTGCTGGGCGCTGATGCTGCTGATGTTCGCCGTCGGCGCCGGCAGCCTGGGCTGGATGCTGGTGCTGGCCGCCGTGATGGCCATCGAGAAGAACACGCCCTGGGGAAGGCGCATCGGCAAGCCGCTGGGCGCGGCCTTGCTGGCCTGGTCGGCACTGCTGGTGGCCAGCCATGCGTGACCTCGCCACCAGCAGGCCGCGCTTGTCGACGCTGGCCTTCACGGCGGCGGCGATGCTGGCGTTTGCCGCCAATTCGCTGTTGTGCCGACTGGCGCTGCTGCAAGGCGGGATCGATCCGGCCAGCTTCGGCACGGTGCGCATCGTATCCGGCACCATCGCGCTGGCGCTGATCGTGCGCTGGCGTGCGGGCGGCGCGAAGGAGGCCGGTGGAGACTGGCTGTCGGCGGCGATGCTGTTCGCCTATGTCGCCTTGTTTTCCTTCGCCTACGTGAGCCTGGCGGCCGGCACGGGCGCGCTGATCCTGTTCGGCGCCGTCCAGCTGACCATGTTCGGCGCCGCCCTGCGCGCGGGCGAACGCTTTGCGCCCTTGGCTTGTGCCGGCCTGGCGGTAGCGGCACTGGGCCTGGTTTATCTCGTCCTGCCGGGCGTCAGCGCACCGCCCATCGTGGGCGCGTTGCTGATGGCATTGGCCGGCGTGGCCTGGGGCGTATATTCGCTGCGTGGACGCGGCGCGCTCGATCCGCTCGGCGCCACGGCCGGTAACTTCCTGCGCGCCGCACCCATGGCGCTGGTGTTGTGGCTGCCCTATATCGGCGTTGCGCATGCCGGCGTGGGCGGCATCCTGCTCGCGGTAGCGTCGGGCGCCATCACCTCGGGTGTTGGCTATGCGATCTGGTACACGGCCCTGCGCGAACTGAGCGCCATGCGCGCGGCCACGGTGCAGCTGTCGGTGCCGGTGATCACGGCCTTCGGCGCGGTGCTGTTCCTGGCCGAGCCCTTGACCCTGCGGCTGGGGTTGGCGTCGGTGGCGATCCTCGGCGGGATTGCACTGGTGCTGGCCGGGCGCGCAAGACAATGATCGGGTATCAATCGATCCGCTTCTCCATGTACACGGATGGAATGCCGATGCCCGAGCGGTGCGGGTACAGCGCTTCGCGCAATGTGATGAACCCGGCGCGCCGGTAAAAGGGCACGGCGTTGAGCGAGGCCGAAAGAAAGAGGCGCGTGCAGCCGGCCGCACGCGCCATGTCTTCGGCGGCCGCCAGCAACTGCGCTCCGATGCGCCGCCCCTGTTCGCTCGGCTCGACAAACACCGCATCGACCTCGCCGCCGACCACGTCCACTGCGGCATACCCGAGCATGCGCCCGGCGTCCTCCGCGACAATCGTGCCGCCCGCCGCAATCAAATGAGACAAGCTGTCCGGCGCCGGAGACGCCAGCCAGACATCCAGCACCTCCTGCGCATAATGTCCGGCGCAGCCATGGGCAACCGCGCGTGTGCGCAGCGCCCACAAGGCCGCGACCTCGTCGCCGCGTGCCGGCCGCAGTGCAATCATGCGCCCGGCTCGACGCTGCGCAGGAAGTCCAGCAGCACCTGCCCGGCCAGCTCGGCATCGTCGGCCGTCATGGTCTCGAGCGGGTTGTGGCTGATGCCGCCATTGCCGCAGCGCGTGAACAGCATGGCGACGTCCGTGATCTGCGCCATCTGCATCGCGTCGTGGCCGGCGCCCGACAGCAAATCGAAGCGCGGCACGCCGGCACGCTCGACCGCCGCACCCAGCGCATCCATCAAACGCGGCGAGCAGGGCGCCGCTTCCGCTTCCACGATCTTCCACAGCTTCTCGTCGATGCCGCGCCGCGCGCAAATGGCGCTGATGCCGGCCAGGATATCGTCAACCGCCGCCAACCGCACGGCGTCGTCGGCCGCGCGGATATCGAGCGAAAGCTTGCAGGCGCCGGGGATCACGTTCACCGAACCGGCCGGCACCTCGAGTTGGCCGACGGTACCGACCAGCGACTCGACGCCGCTGCAACGCGACTCGACCAGCAGCACGATCTCGGCGGCGGCCGCGGCGGCGTCGCGCCGCATGCCCATCGGCGTGGTGCCCGCATGGCTGGCCACGCCGCGCAGTTCGACCAGGTAGCGCGAGCTCCCGGCAATCGCGGTCACCACGCCCACCGGCAAGCCGCGCTCCAGCAGTACCGGTCCCTGTTCGATATGGACTTCGACGAAGCCGAGCAGGTCCTCCACCCGGCGCGCAATCGACGGGATCGCCGCGGGATGGTGGCCGCTTTCGAGCAGCGCCTGGCGCATGCTCACGCCGTCCGCGTCCTGGGTATCGAGCCGGTCCAGGTCGAACTGCCCGGTGACCGCGCTGCTGCCCAGGAAGGTGCTGCGAAAGCGCACGCCTTCTTCTTCCGCGAAGCCGACCACCTCGAGGTGATACGGCAAACGCTCGCCATGCGCCTGCAGCGCGCGCACGATCGCAATCGGCAGCAGGATGCCCAGGCGCCCGTCGTACTTGCCGCCGTTGCGCACGGTGTCGTAGTGCGAGCCGGTCATCAGGGTTTTCGCGTTCGGATCCAGCGCGGCGTAGCGGCCGACCACGTTGCCGACCGCATCGATATGCGTCTGCATGCCGGCGTCCACCATCCAGGCTTCGATCTGGCCGGCGGTGCGGCGGTGCGCCGGCGTCAGGTAGGCGCAGGTCAGGCCCTCCTCGGTATCGCTCCAGGCGCCGAGGATCTCGGCCCAGTCCATCACCTGCGCGCCGATCGATGGCGTGACGCCGAGCAAGGCATTCAGGCGGATCTCGGCGATGCGGTGCACCTGGCGCAGGGCTTCCGCCATCTCGTCGCTGCGCGCATTCTTCAGGCGCCGCGCAAAGGTGTCGATGATCGCCGTGCGCGTCAGCCCGCGCCCGGTCGGGCCTTTCACGGCCAGAATGAAGGGGAAGCCGAACTTGTCGTTGTACTCGGCATTCAATCGCTGCAGCGTGGCGTATTCCTCGGCGCTGCACAGGTTCAGGCCGGAGGCCGCCTGCTCGCCGGTCGACTCGGCCGTCAGCTCGCCGGCAATCGCCGCCTTGCCCGCCAGTTCGGGGTGGGCGCGCAGCAGGCCCAGGCGCTCGTCTTCCGAAGCCGTATCGACCACCGCCTGCAAGGCCAGCTTCAGCGCCGCCAACGAGGCGAAGGGGCGCGCGCTCGCCGTCCGTTCCGCAATCCAGGGCGAATGCTCGTAGATGCCGTTCAGGGCCGCGACGAAACCGGCGGCGTCAAGTGTGTTCAGGCTGGAGAGGGTAGTCATGATCGGCCTCGCATGGTTCGAGCCTTCGATGATAAAGCCGGAGGGCGCCCGTGCCTATATGGGC
>DAMABW010000162.1:0-9639 GCA_031999925.1 Massilia sp.
CGCCCGAGGTGCCGGCCGGCGACTACGTGATGATCGAGATCGCCGACACCGGCAAGGGCATGCCGCCCGAAGTGCTGCAGCGCGCCTTCGAACCCTTCTTCACGACGAAGCCGGTGGGGCAGGGCACGGGCCTGGGCCTGTCGATGGCCTACGGCTTCGTGAAGCAGTCCGGCGGCGAGATCCTGATGCACAGCGCAGTCGGGAAAGGCACCAGCGTGCGCATCTATCTGCCGCGCAGCAAGACCGAGGCGGTGGCGGCGGCGCCGGCCGAGCACCAGCCCCTGTGCGGCGGCCTGGAAACCATCCTGGTGGTGGAAGACGAGGCCGACGTGCGCGATTCGACCTGCGCCATCCTGTCGGCGCTCGGCTACGAGGTGCTGGAAGCGACCGACGCCTCGGGCGCGGTGGCGCTGATCGAGAGCGGGCGCCACATCGACCTGGTATTTTCCGACGTGATCATGCCGGGGCCGGTAAGCAGCCTGCAGCTGGGCGAGGTGCTTCGCCGCCATCTGCCGGACGCGCAGATCCTGTATACCTCGGGTTATGCGGAAGGGGTGTTGGCGCACGAAGGGAAGCTGAACGCTTCGGTGCACCTGCTGCAGAAACCTTACCATCCGGACGCGCTCAGTGCGCGCATCCGTCACTTGCTGCGGAGGAAGAAGCCTGCCGCGACCGCAGCCGGCAAGCCGGCAGCGGGAACGTCCGCCGCTTCCGCCTCCTGATCCGCTGCGATCAGTTCGGGCGCACGTAGCGCTGCGAACCCGGCGGCGGTTCGTTCAGGACCGCCCAGAAAATCCCCAGGTCGGCGATCGCGCGCACGAATTCCTTGAAGTCGACCGGCTTCACCACGTAGGCGTTCACGCCCAGTTCATAGCTGCGCACCAGGTCCTGTTCTTCCTTCGACGAGGTGAGCATCACCACCGGCATGCTTTTCAGCGTGGCGGTCTTGCGGATCTCGGCCAGTACTTCCAGGCCGTCGATCTTCGGCAGTTTCAGGTCGAGCAGGGTGACGGCCGGATTGCCTTCGGCACGCTCGGCGAATTCGCCGCGGCGCATCAGGTAATCGAGCGCCTCGGCGCCATCGCGCACGACCACGACCTCGTTGGCGAGCTGGCTTTTCGCCAGCGCCACCAGGGTCAGTTCTAGGTCGTGCGGATTGTCTTCGACCAGGAGGATGGGTTTTAGCATGGTAGGTTTGTCTTCAAGGTAATGCGAGTTTGCGCGGGATACTGAATGAGAAGGTGGCGCCCTGGCCCAGGGTCGACTCGGCCCAGGCGCGTCCGCCGTGGCGCTCGACGATGCGGCGCACGTTGGCCAGGCCGATGCCGGTGCCCTGGAAGTCTTCCATGCGGTGCAGGCGCTGGAACACGCCGAACAGCTTGTGCACGTAGTCCATGTTGAAACCGGCGCCGTTGTCGGCCACGTGGAAGACGGTCTCGACGGCGTCCTGCTCGGCCCAGACGCGGATCACGGCCGGGTCGCGCCCGCCGGTGAATTTCACCGCGTTCGACAGCAGGTTCACCATCGCCAGGTGCAGGAAGGTCGGGTCGGCCACGATGCGCGGCAGCGGCTGGATTTGCCAGTCGATGTTCCGGCCCTGCACATCGAGCCCGAGCTTGTCGATACAGGAGGTGACCAGGTGGCGCATGTCGACTTCGACCGGGCGCAGGGCGGCGCGGCCCATTTGCGAAAAGCTCAGCAGATCGTCGACCAGCTTGCCGGCCAGCCGCGCCGACTCCTTGATGTTGGTAAGGAAGCGCTGGCGCATGGTGACGTCTTCGCTGCCGCTCGATTCGAGCAGCAGGTCGGAAAAGCCGACGATGTGGCGCAGCGGCGCGCGCAGGTCGTGCGAGACCGAGTACGAAAACGCTTCGAGTTCCTTGTTGGCGCGGCCGAGTTCTTCGGCCAGCTCCGCCATTTGCTCGGCGCGTTCGAGGGCGATGCCGAGCAGGGCGCTGCGGAACTCGCCGGTGAGTTCGATCTCGGCCACGTGCCAGGGCAGGCTGATGCCGTGGATTTCCTCGCGCCAGGCTTCGAAGCTGGTGCGCGGGCTGAGTTGGGTCGGTGCGTCAGGTGCGGGCTGCGTCTCCTTGCCGCGCGGATTGCCGGCCCATTCGATGGTGTGCACCGTCTCGGGACGGAACCACAGCAAATAATGCTTGTGCACTCGCGAGATCGGCATCGCCAGCAGGCCGCTGGCATTGCGTTTCAACCCGGCGGCGGCCGGGCAGACGATGCCCAGCGCGTCGGTCTGGAAGATCTCGGCGCCGTGGCCTTGTTGCTCGAGCCAGGCGACGATGGCGTCGATGGCGTCGTCGTCCGGGGTGTCGCCATAGGTCAGCACGCGCTCGTTGGCGACGATCGCCACCCCGCCGGCGCGCGCGAAGCGCAGCAGTTCGGGGAAGATGCCGCGCATGTTGTCGATGATGTCGGCGCCTTTGGTCAGGTTGCCGAGCATTTCGACCATCATGCGCCGCACTTCGAGGCGGAAGGTCAGTTCCCGTGCATCCTCGCGCGATTCGATGCACAGCGACAGTACCTGGCCCAATTGCTCGCAGGCAGTGCGCTTTTCGAATTCCATCGGCGCCGGCTCGGCGTTGTGGCAGGAGATCAGGCCCCAGAGCTTGCCCTTGACGATGAGCGAGACCGACATCGAGGCCAGCGTGCCCATGTTGCGCATGTATTGCAGGTGCACCGGCGAGACGCTGCGCAGGGCCGCGAACGACAGGTCGTTGGCGGCGCCGGTGACCGGATTGCGCGGCGGTACCAGCGGCGCCGGCGTGTAGTTGGCGTCCTGGATCAGGCGGATGCGCTGCAGCGTGTACAGTTCGCGCGCCTGGGCCGGGATGTCCGATGCCGGAAAGCGCTGGCCCATGTACGAGACATAATCGTCTTCCTTCGACTCGGCCATCACGTGGCCATGGCCGTCGGGGTCGAACTGGTAGACCATCACGCGGCCGTAGCCGGTGACGGTACGCACGTGGTGAGCCGCCAGGGTGGCGAGCGATTCGAGCGAGGCCGCTTCGTTGACGTTCAGCAGGAAGTCGCCGAGCAGCGGATACAGTTCGCGGAAACCCACCGGCGCGTCGCGCTCCACGGCTTCGAATTCGGCGATGATCACGCTGTCCCAGGCATGGGCCAGAACGTCGACGTTCTGGCCATTCCCGGTCGTGAAGGTGCCGAGGTAGAAGGGGCGGTTGGCCAGCTTGTCGTCCTGCAGCGCGGGCGCCAGGCGGGTGGCCGCGTCTTCGCCGATGACGTCGGCGAGCGGGGCGCCGGTCACGCTCTCGGCCTCGATGCCGGTCCAGCGGCCGAGGTTGGCGCTGGCTTGCAGCACGGTCAGTTGCGGCGACAGGGTCAGCAGGAAACCGTGCGGCTGGATACTGCCGGGCGTGCGAATCGGTTCCTGGTCGCAGCGGGACAGGTCGAGCGGTACGGGTTGGCCTGAAATCATATGCGCGAGCTGGGTACGGCTGGGTTGCGGAAGCGCCATTTTAGCCTGAAAGGCGGGCTGGAAGGCGAAAGAAGGCTCGGCTTTCCACCGAGGAAACATCGGATTTGCCGGGCCCGGAACGATCGGCAAGCTATCCGGGACGAAGCGTGATTGACGAGTCGATGCGGCAACAGGCCGGAGCGGGCAGTTTGCGTGGCCGGTGGCCCGGCGTTGGAGTTATCATAAGATGTTTCCCGACATCGTCGCCCGCGTAAGTACTCTTGCAATCGCCCATGAACAACAGAATCCACGTCAGGCAAGACCTGACCGACGAACAGCGTTTCCAGTACCTGATTTCCGGCATCCGCGACTACGCGATCTATATGCTCGACACGGACGGCCACGTCAGCAGCTGGAACAACGGCGCGCGTCGCTTCAAGGGCTACGAGGCGCCCGAGATCCTGGGCCAGCACTTCTCGCGTTTCTACACGCCTGAAGACCGCGAAAGCGGCCTGCCGGCGCGCGCCCTGGCCACCGCGCTAAACGAAGGCAAGTACGAGGCCGAGGGCTGGCGCGTGCGCCAGGACGGCACCCGCTTCTGGGCCAGCGTGATCATCGACCCGATCTACGACGAGCAGGGTGCCTTGCTCGGCTATGCCAAGATCACGCGCGACATCACCGAGAAAAAGAAAGCCGAGGACGCGCTGCGCGCCAGCGAGGAACGCTTCCGCCTGCTGGTGCAGGGCGTATCGGATTACGCGATCTACATGCTCTCGCCCGAGGGCGTGGTCAGCAACTGGAACATGGGCGCCCAGCGCATCAAGGGCTACTCGGAACAGGAAATCGTCGGTCAGCATTTCTCGCGCTTCTATACCGATACCGACCGCGAAGGCGGCCTGCCGGCGCGCGCGCTCGGCACCGCGGCGAAGGATGGCCGCTACGAGGCCGAGGGCTGGCGCCAGCGCAAGGACGGCACCTGCTTCTGGGCCCACGTGATCATCGACGCCATCCACGACGAGGCGGGCGAATTGATCGGCTTTGCCAAGGTCACGCGCGACCTGACCGAAAAGAAGGCGGCGGCCGACGCCCTGGCCGAGGCGAATGCGGCCCTGTTCCAGGCCCAAAAGATGGAATCGATCGGCCAGCTGACCGGCGGCATCGCCCACGACTTCAACAACCTGCTGTCGGTGCTGGCCAGCGGCCTGGAAGTGCTGACACTGCGCGGCGGCGCGGTCGGCGATGTGAAGACCCTGGACAGCATGCGCCGCGCCATCGACCGCGGCGCCACGCTGACCCAGCAACTGCTGGCCTTTGCGCGCCAGCAGCCGCTGCAGCCGGAAACGCACAGCGTCAACCGCCTGGTGTCGGGTTTCGAGTCGGTGCTGCGGCGCGCGGTCAATGCGTCCATCGACTTCGAGGTGCACCTGGAACCGGAAATCCGCGCCACCGTGATCGACAGCGCCCGCTTCGAGTCGGCCCTGCTGAACCTGGTGGTGAACGCGCGCGACGCCATGCCGGACGGCGGACGCATCTGCATCGAAACGGCGAACGTCGAATTGAAGGAGCGCGACGTGAACGGCCTGGCGCCGGGCAGCTACGTCAAGGTGACGGTGTCGGACACCGGCACCGGCATGACGCCGGAAACCGCGCAGCGCGCCTTCGAGCCTTTCTATACGACCAAGGAAGTGGGCAAGGGCACCGGACTCGGGCTGTCGCAGGTGTACGGCTTCATCAAGCAGTCCGGCGGCGAAGTCAAGATCCGCACCGCGCCGGGCGAGGGCACGGCGATCGCCATCTACCTGCCGGCGGCGCCGGGCCAGGATGCGCCGGCCCAGCAGGACACCACCGAGATGGTGCTGATCGTCGAGGACGAGCCGGACCTGATGGACGTCGCCTCGGCGCTCTACATCAGCATGGGCTACGAGGTGCTGACCGCGTCCAGCGGCCAGGAAGCGCTGGCGCTGCTGGCCAGCCGCCGCATCGACATCCTGTTCACCGACGTGATCATGCCGAACGGGATGAACGGGGTCGAACTGGCGGCCTATACGCGGGTGCACTATCCGGACGTGAAGATCATCCTGGCCTCGGGCTACCCGCTGCCGGCGCTCAAGGTCGAGCACAACAACCTGAGCGAGTTCGCGTTCGTGAACAAGCCGTATCGCTTGTCGGACCTGGCGCGGGCGCTGCGGTCGGCGGCGTAATCGGAGGGCGGGCGACATTGCCGTGTGGAGTGGTGGGTTCGAGACCCCACCCTACGGTAGCGTTTCGACGTTTTGATGTTGCACCGCGTGGACACAGCTGTGTAGGGTGGGTTCTTGAACCCACCGGTACGGCGCTTGATTTGCCAAACTGCAAACCGCGCAGCGCGCGAACGCCCGATCACAACCCGAAAATGATATCGCTGATCCGCTCGTAGATCGGATCGGCCGACGGCCCCTTGTTCGGCCAGTTCAGGATATCGAAGTGGTCGTACCCGCGGTAGGTACCGAGATAATTCCAGCTCCCGCGCACCGCCGTGCCGTCGTAGTCGCGTACCGGATGCCCGCTTGGTGCGCGCATGCTTACCGTGTTCACCACGCCGTCGTTGGCGAACCAGGCGCTGTCGATGCGCACCCGCCCGGAGGCGCTTTGCGTGTACCCGCCCATGCCGTGCTGGCGCAGCGAGGGCACGATCCATTCGCCGCTATAGGTTTTGTAATACGGGAACATGTCGAGGCGCGGGTACTGGTAGTTCGAGGACTGGATCGGCGCGACCGTGCGGTCGGTGCCGTTGCAGCACCAGGCGCCGGCCTCGGTGGCTTGGGTGCCGAGCGAAAAATAATAGACATAGGGCGAGGTGCGCGCCCACAGGTTGAAGCTGCGCGCGCCGTCGGGCGCCAGTTCCCAGCTCCACAGGCCGGCCTGGAACCAGTCGCGCAACGGCGAGCGCAGCTGGGGCAGGATGTCGAACACGGCGTCGCGCAGGCTGGTGCCGTTGTGCGGCGACGACAGGGTGGTGACGCTGCGTACCCAGCCGATCTTGCCGCCCGCGTACAGCTCGCCGTCGCCCTCGTCGGGCGCGCCGTGTTCGAGCAGTTCGACCAGGGCGCGGATGGTGGTGCCGCCCTGGCTGTGGCCGATCATGTGGATGGGGTGGTCGGCGTCCCAGGCCGGATACAGCGCCAGCGGATAGCCTTCGGGGTTGTGGCCGTGGTCGGCGGCCCAGCATCTACCTGCCGGCTTTTGCTCCTGCACCGGCGGCGTGCGCGCGTGAGTGTAGCCATAGTCGACGCAGCCGCCCTTGATTTGCGCGTAGAGCTCGGCGGCGCGGTCCCAGTTCGGGCTGATGGCGCCGACGGTGGCGGTGGCCACCATGCGCGGCCCCTTGTACACCCGCAGGTGCGAGGCGATGTCGTGGTAGCCGCCCCAGTACAGGTAGCCGGTGCCGGGAAACTGCTCGGGGCCGAAGCCGAGGAAGCCGTGCACCAGCACCACCGGATCGTTGTTGGCGGCGCGTGCTGAGCCGGCCGGCAACAAGGCAAGCATCGGCACGAACAGCGCGGCAATCAGGAGGTGGAAGAGGCGCGGCATGGCAAGGTCCGGGAGGTCGCTTGCCACATTGTCGGAGCGGGATGGCGGCGCGGGTTTGCGCCAGGTCGTGTGCGGATGAGATACCGGCCATCCGCGCAACGCGAACGTGCGCAGATGGCTTGACGAACAGTGCTGCCGTGAATCAGTGCGCTTCGGCAACCGATGGGTTGGCCGACGCAGCCGGCTGTGGCTGGGCCGGCGCCGCCGGCACCGTGCTGCCCACCGCGCCCGGGGCGTTCGGATCGGCCGGCGGGCCCATTGCCGCCGATGCCGACGCCATCATCGTGGCGCGCTCGGCGGCATCGATGCGCTCGCCGTTCCAGACCACGTAGTCGTCCACCGAATACAGCTTGCAGGGCTGGTTGCTCTTGGCCGAGCAGGTGGCCAGGGCACGCGCTTCCGGCGCCTCGCCTTCCTCGGCCCAGGTCCAGGCGCCGCTCGGCGACACGGCAAAGGCGCGCGGCGTCATTTTGGTCAGGTAGTCGGCATAGGCGCGGCGGCCGTTTTCCGACAGGAAGGGCACGGCTTCGACGTCGTCGACCTTGGCGTAGTCGGTGCGTGCCGGAGTCGGCGGCGGCGGCACGTTGTAGATCACCTCGGTCGGCATGCCGACGCTTTTCAGGAAGGCCATGGTGTCGTTGAGCCAGATCTTTTCGCCGTCGCGGCTGGCCAGCATGCCGTGCGCGTCGCGCTTGAACGAGGCGAACTCGACCAGTCGGCCCTTGCCGCCGGCTTCCAGGAAGGCTTCATGCATGCGGTTCGCCAGGTCCGGTCCGAACAGCGAGTCGTTCTCGCCATACATCCACAGGCTCGGGATCCGGTTGTTGGCGCCGTACTCGGCCATGGCCGAGACCAGCGACGAGCGCCAGCCGCAGCCGGCGCTGTCGTCGCGCAGGCCGCCGGCGAAGTTGATCAGGCCGCGCACGCCCTGCAACTGCTCGGTGCCGAGCGCCATCGTCGCCAGGCCGCCGTAGGACTGGCCGGCAACGACGATGTGGCCGCTGTCGATCCAGGGCTGGGTGCGCGCGTATTCGACCGCCGAGCGGATGTCTTCGGCCTGCAGGTAGCCGTTGGTGGTCATGTCGCAGCCGCGGTCGCGGTAGCGGCCGGTCGAGTTGGCGAAGCCCTGGCGCATCGGCACCATCACGGCGTAGCCGCGCTTCACGAACGCCGCGGCCATGTAGTAGAAGCGATCGCGCGGCTGGGCGCTCGGGCTGCCCGGGTCCTTGCCGTGGTTGATGATCAACAGCGGGAAGGGACCCTGGCCGTTCGGCTGGAACACGGTGGTTTCCAGCATGGCGCGGTTGTCGCGGCCGGCCGGCACCTGCACGACGCGTTCGTTCATGCGGTAGTCGAGCTGCAGCTCTTGTTCGATGGCCACGCCCGGCAATATGGCGAGGGCGGCGAGGAAGGCGGTGACGGTCTTGCGGACTGCGGCGGTGCGAACTCGGAACATGGGCGACTCTGGAAAGTGTCTGCCGGTGCGACAGAATTGCTGGAAGGAATAAATTGATTCTAGGCACCGAAAACACTGAGAGCAATATCCGTTTACGCAATTCCCGAGGTAAATTTTTGTGTGTGGTAAAGATGCTTACGAATATCAATAGCGAACGGTCAAAATGTTGAAAAAAACGCAGCGAAAAGCGTGAGCAGGTGGGCAAGCTTGCCTCTTGTATAATCGGGGAAGCCGGTTTTGCCCGGCACCCTTGCAACCCATCCGCCGGTCAGGAGGACCCCAGCCCGATGCGTTTCCGGAACCGGCTATTGATCCTTGTCGTTGCCATCCTCGTGCCTTCGTTCATCGGCGCGGCGCTGGCCGTTGCCTACGTTTACATCGAACAGCAAAAGGACCAGGAAAGCAGCATCGCCGAGACAGGCCGCGCCTTCGCCCTGCTGATCGACAATGAAATGCAGACACAGGAAGGCATCCTGCGCACCTTGGCCGCGTCGCCGGCGCTGGCGGCCGGCGACTTCGGCGAGTTCTACCGGCATGCCAAGCTTGTTGCCGATGCGGTCGATGCGGTGGCGGTGCTGTACGACGTCGACGGCAAGCCGATCCTGAACACGCGCCGCCCGCTTGGCGTGGCGCTCACCGGGCGCGACCCGTCCAACCTGCCAGCCCTGACGGGGCGCTATGGCGCCGCGCGCACCCTGGTGTCGGACGTGTTCTACGCGCCGCCGGTGCAGCGCTACGATTTCATGATGCAGGTGCCGGTGCTGGTCGACGGCAAGCCGCGCTATCACCTGGTGCTCGGCATGCATGTCGGCATCCTGCAAAAGCTGTTGGAGCGCCAGCAATTTCCCAAAGCCTGGATCGCCACCGTATTCGACCGCAACGGCCGCATTGCCGCCCGCTCCAGCGAACCGAAACATTACGTCGGCACCTTGCTACGCGAACGCACGCGCAAGCTGGCGGCGACCACCGACCAGGACCTGGTCTTCCCCAGCCATACCCTGACGGGCGTGCCGGTGCGGGCCCAGATCACCACGGTGCCGAATTCCGGCTGGAAGGTGCTGATCGCGATCCCGAGCGCCGAGATCCGCCGCGTGCCGATGGAGGCGGCGGCACTGCTGGCGGGCATGATGGCGGTGCTGCTGGTGCTGGCGATCGCCGCCGGCCGCTGGTTCGCCACCCG
>DAMABW010000163.1:0-9531 GCA_031999925.1 Massilia sp.
TGTTCTCGCCGCACACGCGCCGCAAGGACGCCGAAGCGATCCGCTACCACTACGACGTCTCCAACGAGTTCTACGCGGCCTGGCTCGACCCGAACCTGGTGTATTCCTGCGCCTACTTCGACACCGGCACCGAGGACCTGGCCACGGCGCAGGTACGCAAGATCGACCACATCCTCACCAAGATCGGCCTGAACCCCGGCCAGACCCTGCTCGACATCGGCTGCGGCTGGGGCGCGCTGGCGATCCGCGCGGCCGACCGCTTCGGCGCGCGCGTGCTCGGGGTCACGCTGTCGGAGAACCAGGCGGCGCTGGCGCGCGAGCGGGTAAAGGCGGCGGGGCTGGACGGGCGGGTCGAGATCCGCCTGCAGGACTACCGCGACGTGGATGGCGAATTCGACCGCATCACCAGCGTCGGCATGTTCGAGCACGTGGGCGTGCAACACCTGCCCGAGTATTTTTCGCGCATCAACGCCCTGCTGGCGCCGGGCGGCGTGGTCATGAACCACGGCATTACCTCGACCGACGTCGAAGGCCGCGCCACGCCCTACGGCGGCGGCGAATTCATCGACCAGTATGTGTTCCCGCAGGGCGAGCTGGCCCACCTGGGCGCGGTGATCAAGGCCATGCAGGCGGGCGGGCTGGAAGTGCGCGACGTGGAAAACCTGCGCCGGCACTATGCCAGGACATGCGCCGCCTGGACCGAGAATTTCGAGAACCATGCCGACGAGATCGCGCGGCTGACCGATGGCAAGCGCTTCCGCATCTGGCACGTCTACCTGGCCGGCTGCGCGTACGCGTTCGCGCACGACTGGATCAGTCTGTATCAGATCGTGTGCGGCAAGGCGGGGGAAGACCCGGCGCAGATACCGTGGTCGAGGAGGTACATGTACGAGTAATGGGCGTCGCCGTTGACCTTTGTAGGGTGGGCTCTTGAGCCCACGCGGTATGGCACGGATGATCGATCGAAACGCTGCGGTGATTGAACTCACGGTAACTTCGCTGCTGATCATGCGGTGAGACAGCGTGGGCTCGAGAGCCCACCCTACGAAACCCCGCCAATTCCGAGGCTTACCTTACTTCATAAACTGCTGAAACGTCTTCCTGAACTTCGCCACCTTCGGCGCCACCACGAACGCGCAATAGCCCTGCATCGGGTGCTGAACATAATAATTCTGGTGGTACTCCTCGGCCTTGTACCAGATTTCCTCCGGCAACACCTGGGTCACGATCGGCGCATCCCACACGGCCGCCATTTCCGCCATCACCTGGCGCGCGGTCGCTTCCTGTTCGGCATCCTGGGTAAAGATCACCGAGCGGTACTGCGGGCCGACGTCGTTGCCCTGGCGGTCCTGCGTGGTCGGGTCGTGGATGGTGAAGAAGATCTGCAGGATGTCGCGGTAGCTGATCACCGACGGATCGAATTCCAGCCGTACCACCTCGGCGTGGCCGGTGGCCGCGCCACAGACCTGCTCATAGGTCGGATTCTCCACATGGCCGCCCATGTAGCCCGATTCCACACGCGTAACGCCGCGCACTTCCAGATAAACGGCCTCGACGCACCAGAAGCATCCGCCGCCAAGGATCGCCACGCCGGTCGCTGTTTGCTCGCTCATCGCATACCTCGATATTGTTAGTGATGGCTTCACTGTAACGTAAAGCCACACTTTGTGCAGACGCAACATATGGCGCGAGCCGATGCGCATGCGAGCCAGGCGGCATCCCGCGCCCCGCGATGGCATAATGAGCATGCAACTTTTTAAGGGTCCGATGAACACACGCTCTCCCCGCGCCACCGAGCGCGGTTTCGATTCGGCGCATTTCCGCCAGGCACTGTCGCAATTTGCGACCGGGGTCACCGTCATCACGACGCGCCTCGAGGACGGCAGTTTCCGTGGGCTGACCGCCAGTTCCTTCAATTCCGTCTCGCTCGATCCGCCGCTGGTGCTGTGGAGCCTGGGCGCGGCCGCGAACAGCATGCCCATCTTCAGCGGCAACTCGCACTACGTCATCAATGTATTGGCGGCTGGCCAGGAAGAGCTGGCGCTGCGTTTTTCGCGCCGCACGGAAGACCCGTTCGCCGGCGTCGAGTACGATCTGTCGCGCACCGGCCAGCCGATCCTGAAGGGCGCCGTGGCCTGGTTCGAGTGCCATAACCGCAGCCGCTATCCCGAAGGCGACCATGTCATTTTCGTGGGCGAAGTCGAGGAATGCGAAGTCCAGCCGCAGCCCGCGCTGCTGTTCCACGGCGGTCGTTTCGGCGTCACGCCCTAGCTCCAAACGGCGAGGATCGCGCCAGCTCCCTGGAGTTTCAGGCAAGCCTCGCTCCCCTCCCCGCCCTACCATTTCTCTTCCCGATAACGCTACACAAGGAAGAGACATCATGAGCAAAACCTGGATGATTACCGGCGCCGGCCGCGGCATCGGCGCCGAGATCGCACGCGCAGCCCTCGCCAACGGCGACAGGGTCGTGGCCACCGCCCGCAAGCTGGGCCAACTGCAGGATGCCTTTGCCGGCGCCGACCCTGAACGCATCGCCCTGGTCGAACTCGACGTCGCCGACGAAGCCCAGGCCGCGCCGGCGGTCGCCCAGGCCGTCGAACGCTTCGGCCGCATCGATGTGCTGGTGAACAATGCCGCCTATGGCCTGCTGGGCCGCCTGGAGGAAGTTTCCAGCGCCGACATCGCCCAGCAGTTCGCGGTCAACGTGCACGGCGTACTACACATGCTGCGCGCGGTGCTGCCGACCATGCGGCGCCAGCGCGGCGGCCACATCATGAACATCAGCTCGATCGCCGGCATCACGGGCTTCGACGGCGCCTCGGTGTACTGCGCCAGCAAGTACGCGATCGAAGGCTTGACCGCCTCGCTGGCGCTGGAAGTGGCACCGCTCGGGATCAAGGTCACGGCGGTCGAACCCGGTTTCTTCCGCACCGAATTCCTCGACCCGAGTTCGGTACGCTACGGCGCCACCGCCATCGACGACTACGCCGCCCTTGGCTCGGTCGAACAGGCGTATGGCGCCTACAAGGGCAGGCAGCTGGGCGACCCGGCGAAGCTGGCCGCCGCCGTGGTCGAACTGGCCGGCATGGCCTCGCCGCCACGCCAGTTCCTGGCCGGCAGCGATGCCCTGGCTATGGCGAATACCGCGCTCGACGCCCGGCGCACCGAAATGGCCGCCTTCGAGGCGCTGACGGTCTCGACCGACCACGCCGCCTGAGTGCGCAATGGAAGCAAAAACGGCATGGTGTATTCTTCAGCGACACATGACGACGACTACGCCATGCATGCGCCCTCTCCTTCCATCGATCTCAGCCTGATGCGGCTGGCCGGCCTGCTGGCCGCCAGCGCACCGCAGGACGGCACCTTTGCGACCTGCATCCCGGGCGTGCACGCGGTGCGCGCCGCGAACGATAGCGCCGAGCTGGTGCACGGCCTGCACCGCCCCGCGCTGTGCATCGTCGCCCAAGGCGCCAAGACCGTGATGCTGGGCAACGAGTCCTACGACTACGACCCGTCGCGCATGCTGATCTTTTCCCTCGACCTGCCGATCGCCGCCATGATCCGGCAAGCCAGCGTGGCCGCGCCCTACCTGTCGTTCCGCTTCGATTTCGACCTCGACAGGCTGGCCGAGCTGATCCTGAAGGCGTATCCCGACGGCGTGCCGCCCACACGTCCGGGACGGGCAGTCTACGTGGCCCAGGCCAGCGCCGAGATCGTCGACGCCGCCGCACGCCTGATGGCGTTGGCAAGCCGGCCCGAGGACGCTGCCCTGCTTGCGCCGCTGGTGCAGGACGAAATCATGCTGCGCCTGCTGCGCGGCCCCTTCGGCGCGCGCCTGGCCCAGCTGGGGAAAATCGAGACCCACCGCATCGGCAAGGTGGTGGCCTGGATCCGCGCGCACTTCGACCAGCCGATGCGCATCGACGACATGGCGCAACTGGCCCACATGAGCCCGTCTTCGCTGCACGGCCAGTTCAAGTCGCTCACCTCGATGAGCCCGCTGCAATTCCAGAAGACCCTGCGCCTGCAGGAAGCGCGACGCCTGATGCTGGCCACCGGCATGGACGCCAACCTGGCCTGCCAGCGCGTCGGCTACCTCAGCGCCTCGCAGTTCAGCCGCGAATATGCGCGCCACTTCGGCAATGCGCCGACGCGCGACATGGTGCGCCTGCGCGATGCCGGTCTGGCGGGCGCCGTCTCCTTTACCCAATAGACATCCTGTACCGGTTTTTTGGCAATAACCAGTAATTGTCTAAACATACGCAATTTTATTCAAAATGAATAAGATTGTTTCCCCTTGCTACCACCTGTGAAAGCACTTGTATTGTGGTCTTCTGCGCAGCTGTATGGCAGGCGCAGTCATCGGAACCAAAAACTGACCGGCGGTGTCAGACATGAGGTAAAGGAGGCACGATGATCCTGGCTCATTGTATTCGGCTCGACCCCAACAAGGTGCAGACAACGTATCTGGCGCGTGCAGCCGGGACCGCGCGGTTCGCCTACAATTGGGCACTGGCCGAATGGGGACGGCAATTCCAAGCGTGCACACTCAACCCAGCCTTGCCCAAGCCAAACGAAGCGGCGCTGCGACGCCAGCTCAACGCCATCAAGCGCACGCAATTTCCGTGGATGCTGGAAGTGACGAAGAATGCGCCACAGATGGCGATCATGCAACTGGGCCGCGCTTTCCAGAATTTCTTCGAGAAACGGGCACGCTACCCGAGGTTCCGGCGCAAGGGTGCCAACGACCGATTCACATTGACCAACGACCAGTTCCAGATTGATGGCAAACGCATCCGTATTCCGAAACTCGGATGGCTGGGGATGCGAGAGAACCTGCGCTACACAGGGCGGATTGTCTCTGCGACCGGTTCACGCACGGCCGACCACTGGTATGCCAGTATCAGTATCGACACCTCCGATGCACAGCTGCCGCCAGCCGAAAACGGAGGCGCGGTCGGCATCGACTTCGGCGTGACGCACCTGGCCACTTTGTCGACTGGAGAGAAAGTCTCTGGACCGAAAGCGCTGCAGACATTACTTGATCGCCTGCGGCGACTGTCGCGCGCTCTGTCGCGCAAGGTGAAATGCTCGTGCAACCGCAAGAAAGCCAAAGCCAAACTGGCTCGCCTGCACGCCAGGATCGCCAACGTGCGCGCGAATGGCTTGCACCAGCTCAGCGCAAATATCACCCGGCGCTTTCATACCATCGGCATCGAGGATCTGCACGTCACGGGCATGCTCGGCAACCGCTGCCTGTCGCGCGCGATTGCCGACATGGGCTTCGCCGAACTGCGCCGCCAGCTCGTGTATAAAGCGGCGCGGCGCGGTTGCCAGGTGATCGTCATCGATCGCTGGTACCCCAGCAGCAAGACCTGTTCGTGCTGTCGCTACAAGCTTGCCGTACTCAGCCTTGACGTAAGGCAGTGGACCTGCCCTGGATGTGCAACGCACCATGACCGCGATGTCAACGCGGCGATCAACCTGAGAAACATGGCGGTGAGTTCCACCGTGTCGGCCTGTGGAGGAGAAGGCGCTGGCCCTGTGCGTGAAGCGCAGGGCGAAACCGGCTCCAGTGAAGCAGGAATCCAGTGAAAAGTTAACTATGCTTAGCTTTGAGTAAGTCTGGAAGAACGGCGAAAATGAAAATGCCTGTCGCAGTTTGGAAAGATGCGTCAAGACGCCCTTCCTATAATGCCCTGACTCCGGCGCCCCGCCCGGCCACAAGAATCCGATAGAGACAGGACCGATCCATGACCGCTTCCACCCGCAAGACCGCCTTCCACTGGGATGACCCGCTGCTGCTCGACCAGCAATTGACCGACGAAGAGCGCATGGTGCGCGACGCGGCCGCCGCCTACTGCCAGGACAAGCTGCAGCCGCGCATCCTCGATGCCTTCCGCCACGAGGCCATGGACACCTCGATCTTCCGCGAGATGGGCGAACTGGGCCTGCTCGGCCCGACCATCCCGGAACAGTACGGCGGCCCCGGCCTGAACTACGTCGCCTACGGCCTGATCGCGCGCGAAGTCGAGCGTGTCGATTCCGGCTATCGCTCGATGATGAGCGTGCAGTCCTCGCTCGTCATGGTGCCGATCTATGAGTTCGGCAACGAGGCGACCAAGCAGAAGTATCTGCCGAAGCTGGCGACCGGCGAATGGATCGGTTGCTTCGGCTTGACCGAGCCGAACCACGGCTCCGATCCTGGCTCGATGGTGACGCGCGCGCGTAAAGTCGACGGCGGTTACGCGCTGACCGGCTCGAAGATGTGGATCACCAATTCGCCGGTGGCGGACGTGTTCGTGGTCTGGGCCAAGGATGATGAAGGCGCGATCCGCGGCTTCGTGCTGGAAAAGGGCATGGAAGGTTTGTCGGCTCCTGCGATTCACGGCAAGTTCGGCCTGCGTTCGTCGGTCACCGGCGAGATCGTCATGGACAATGTGTTCTGCCCTGAAGAGAATGCCTTCCCGGACGTGCGCGGCCTGAAGGGTCCGTTCACCTGCCTGAACTCGGCGCGCTACGGCATCGCCTGGGGCGCGCTCGGTGCGGCCGAAGCCTGCTGGCACACGGCGCGCCAGTACACCATGGACCGGAATCAGTTCGGTAAACCCTTGGCCGCGAACCAGCTGGTGCAGAAGAAGCTGGCCGACATGCAGACCGAGATCACGCTGGGCCTGCAAGGCTGCCTGCGCCTGGGCCGCATGAAAGACGAAGGCACGGCGGCGGTCGAGATCACCTCGATCATGAAGCGCAATTCCTGCGGCAAGTCGCTGGATATCGCCCGTACCGCGCGCGACATGCTGGGCGGGAATGGTATTTCGGACGAGTTCGGGATCATTCGTCACATGGTGAACCTGGAAGTGGTGAATACCTATGAGGGTACGCACGATATCCACGCGCTGATTCTCGGCCGTGCGCAAACGGGCATCGCCGCATTCTGATCAAGCCAATCGCGCGGTCATCGTATTCCTTGAAATCGATTTCCGCGCGAATAAAATGTATCCTTGTCCGGCCTGATCGAAAAACCTTTCCGGTTTGGCATAGCGGCGGCATCCCTTCCTTTTACATCGGCTTACCGAAAACGATTTCTCGTCCGGTATTCCTCGTATCCTATTGCCGTGTGCCCCCGTGCGGGTTGCAGCGGCATCTTCCCCTACAGTGCAGGCCATCGAACCGGGCTTACCCGGGCCGCATCGGCAATCTCTACGATTCGTATGAATTTATTCACCATTCCTGTTAAATAGCCGCGCACGATTATAAATCTGTACATACTGGGCTTTATCGTGTGTAAAATAAATTAATTCCGATCCAGTGTTCCACCTATATACAAGCGCGCGGAACATGACTTTTACCGATACTGCGGCATCGACAAATTCCCGTTCAAACGATGCTTTCGCCTTGTCCCTGGATTTGTTGCTCAGCAATTTGCCAGGAGCGGTATATCGTTGCCTGAACGACCCGGAATGGACCATGGAGTTCATCAGCGCTGGCGTCGAAAAGCTCACTGGCTACCCGGCCTCCGCCTTTATCGGCCCGGACCCGGTCTCGTATGCCAGCCTGATCCATCCCGACGACCGCGCCAAGGTGGCCGACGACACGAATGCCGCGATCCGCGACCGCCGCTCCTACCAGCTGAGCTACCGGATCACGAATGCGGCCGGCCAGACGCGTTGGGCCTGGGAACAAGGCGCCGCCGTCTATGACGAGCGTGGCGTGGTGGTAGCGCTCGAAGGCTTTATTGGTGACATCACCGTCTTGCGCCGTGCCGACACGCTGATGCTGGAGCAGGCCAGCTTGCTCGACAAGGCACACGACGCCATTTTCGTGATGGACATGAGTGCGCGCATCACCTACTGGAACAAGGGCGCGGAACGGCTGTACGGCTGGAACGCCGACGAGGCGCGCGGCCAGCACATGCCCGACCTGCTGTGCGACGATCATGCGGAGTACGGCACAGCCTGGCAACTTGCGCTGGCCGAGGGAGAATGGGTCGGCGAACTGGCCCAGCACCGGCGCGACGGCAGCACCATGCAGGCCGACACGCGCTGGACCCTGGTGCCGGCGAACGCGGCTGCCGGCATGCCGCAAAAGATCCTGGTGATCAGCACCGACATCAGCGAGCGCAAGAGCAACGAGGCGCGCATCCACCGCCTCGCGTATTTCGACGCCCTTACCGACTTGCCGAACCGCGCCAGCCTGATGGACCACCTGCGCCGCGCCCTGATCAGCAGCGCGCGCTCGCGCAAGTTCGGCGCGCTGATGTTCTGCGACCTCGACAATTTCAAGACCCTGAACGACACCCATGGTCACGCCGCCGGCGACGTGCTGCTGCAGGCGGTGGCGCGCCGCCTGGAAAACAGCGTGCGCGAAGCCGACATGGTGGCGCGCCTGGGCGGTGACGAATTTGTGATCCTGGTGCCGCCCGAGGAAGACACGATGGCCGGCGCCGTGCACCAGGCCGAGACCGTGGCGGCGAAGATCGTGGCCGCCATGTCGGCGCCCTTCCAGCTGGCCGATTTCATGTACACGGTCTCGACCAGCGTGGGCGTGACCATGATCAGCGGCATGACCGATACCGTGGAATCGGCCCTGAAGCAGGCCGACACCGCGATGTACCAGGCCAAGGCGGCCGGCCGCAACACCTTCCGCTTCTTCGACCCGGCCATGCAGGCGGCCTGGAGCGCGCGCTCGGAACTCGAGACCGGCCTGCGGCGTGCCTTGCGCAACCACGAGTTCATGCTGAACTACCAGCCGCAGCTCGACGGCGCCAGCCGCGTGATCGGCGCCGAAGCCCTGCTGCGCTGGCGCCAGCCGAACGGCGACGTGCTGTATCCGACCGAGTTCATCAAGGCCGCCGAGGAAACCAGCCTGATCGTCGACATCGGGCGCTGGGTGCTGGGCACCGCCTGCGCCGAACTGGCCAGCTGGCAGCGCAATCCGGCCACCCGGCATTTGTCGCTGTCGGTGAACGTCAGTGCGCGCCAGTTCGTCGAACCCGACTTCGTGGCCATGACCCAGGAAATCCTGGCGGCCACCGGCGTCGATCCGCACGGCCTGAAGTTCGAGCTCACCGAAACCCTGGTCGTCACCGATTTCGCGCACACGGTGCAGACCATGGAAACCCTGCGCCGCCTCGGCATCACCTTCTCGCTCGACGACTTCGGCACCGGGTATTCGTCGCTGGCCTATTTGCGCAAGCTGCCGCTGGACCAGCTGAAGATCGATTATTCCTTCATGCGCGACGTGCTCACCAACGGCAACGACGCCTCGATCGTGCGCTCGATCATCGCTTTGGGTGGCAGCCTGGGGCTGCAGGTGATCGCGGAAGGGGTGGAGACGGCGGGGCAGCGCGAATTCCTGTCGGAGGCGGGGTGCTACGGCTTCCAGGGCTACCTGTACGAAAAGGCGCTCAGCGGCGAACGGTTTGCTGCGTACGCGGCCGGGGTGCATTGAGTTCAATTTTGTACCGCCAGCGATGACCGTATCTATGGACTCCACCCGTTTTGCAAGAAGAAGATTGAATTTTTGCCT
>DAMABW010000164.1:0-9505 GCA_031999925.1 Massilia sp.
CGATGCGTTCGCGGGCGGTTTGCTGGGCGGTGGGCCAGTCGGCTTGTTCGAACAGCCGACGCGCCTGCTGGCTGGCTGCGCGGAACAGGCGGTAGTGCTTGTCGAAGCCGTCAAGGATGGCGCGCGCGATGTCGAATGCGATCTGCGAAGACAGCAATCTGGGGAACGTCACCTGGGTCATCGTTCGGTTCGCGCGTGGGTCGGTTGAGCGGTAATTGTAGTGCGTTGCAGCGTGGGAGTGTTGGCACCGAAAAAAACCGATAGCCTCAACCGTAAGGTGGGCACTCCGTGCCCACGCGGAAAGCGATGCTGTGTTGGCCTCGTTTGGATGTTGGGGCTTGCCTTGGCACACGGTATCCAAATGCATGCCACGCGGTTCAAACAAGGCCAACATGATGCTACGTTCCGCGTGGGCACGGTTGAGAGGCCCCCGGCCTCTCAACCCCCACCTTACGGTCATCGCCGCAGACTTTTCATGCTCCGCGGCGATAGCGCAGCCAACTTGGCAAATTACGCCGTCTCACCAAACAATTCACGCCCGATCAGCATGCGGCGGATCTCGCTGGTACCAGCGCCGATTTCGTAGAGCTTCGCATCGCGCCAGAGACGACCGACCGGATACTCGTTGATGTAACCGTTGCCGCCCAGGGTCTGGATCGCTTCGCCCGCCATCCAGGTGGCCTTTTCGGCGCTGTACAGGATCGCGCCGGCGGCATCCTTGCGCAGGGCGCGCACCGCGGCGGCGTTGTCCGCGCGGTCGCAGGCCTGGCCCACCGCGTACACATAGGCACGGCACGCCATCATGGTCGAATACATGTCGGCGATCTTGCCCTGCATGAGCTGGAACTCGCCGATGGCCTGGCCGAACTGCTTGCGCTCGTGGATGTAAGGCACCACCACGTCCATGCAAGCCGAAATGATGCCCAGCGGACCGCCCGACAGTACGGTACGCTCGAAGTCCAGGCCCGACATCAGCACGTTGACGCCCTTGCCCACGCCGCCCAGCACGTTCTCGACCGGCACTTCGCAATCTTCGAACACCAGTTCGCCCGTGTGCGAACCGCGCATGCCGAGCTTGTCGAGCTTTTGCGCGATCGAGAAGCCCTTGAAGCCCTTCTCGATCAGGAAGGCGGTCATGCCGCGCGGGCCGGCTTCGATGTCGGTTTTCGCATAGACCACCAGGGTGTCGGCGTCGGGGCCGTTGGTGATCCACATCTTGGTGCCGTTCAGGACGTAGCGGTCGCCCTTCAGTTCGGCGCGCAATTTCATGCTCACCACGTCGGAACCGGCGTTCGGCTCGGACATCGCCAGCGCGCCCACGTGCTCGCCCGAGATCAGCTTCGGCAGGTACTTCTGCTTTTGTTCTTCCGTACCGTTGCGCTTGATCTGGTTGACGCACAGGTTCGAGTGGGCGCCGTAGGACAGGCCGACCGAGGCCGAAGCGCGCGAGATTTCTTCCATGGCCACGATGTGGGCCAGGTAGCCCATGTTGGCACCGCCGTATTCCTCGCTCACGGTGATGCCCAGCAGGCCCAGTTCGCCCATCTTCTTCCACAGGTCCATCGGGAACTGGTCGGTGCGGTCGATCTCGGCCGCGCGCGGCGCGATTTCGCTGGCCGCAAATTGTTGGACTGCTTCGCGCAGCGCGGCGATGTCTTCGCCATGGTCAAAGGTCAAGCCTGGAAGATGCAGCATGTCGTCCTCTCGGTGAGCGGGGGTGTGAGTAAGCTTCCGGCATCATACTCGCGTGTGACGTTAACGTAAACGTCAAGTAGCAGACGCCGTCGCGCCTTCTTCAGGCGCTGTATTTCAGGCTGCGTTGCTGGCGCTGTGCGCCTCGTCAGCCGCTTCTTTCGTAGTCAATTCCGGCGTTTCATCCTCGCCCAGCAAGCGCCGGCACTCCTCCTCATGCGCGGAAATTTCTTCCAGCGCCATCTCGATGTCCGCACGCTGCTGTTCCAGCGTCTCGCGCTGGTGCGCCAGCACGCCGAGGAAGCGGTTGATCTGTGCCACCGTATCCTTCGGCGACTCGTACATGTCGACGATGCTCTTGATCTCCGACAGCGTCAGGCCCAGGCGCTTGCCGCGCAAGGTCAGTTTCAGGCGCGTGCGTTCGCGCGCGCTGTACACGCGGTTGCGTCCGCCTACGCCTTCGCGTTTCGGGCTGAGCAGGCCCTGGTCTTCATAGAAACGGATCGCGCGCGCGGTGATGTCGAATTCGCGCGCCAGTTCGGCGATGGTATAGGTGGTGGCCATGAAAAAAGCAGATGAAGGTGGAAGCGCGGGGAAACGTTTAGAATCGGTATCCGACGTTTGCCGTTTACGTTAACGTCACCCATTGTAGCGCGCCCGCCCTGCATCGAATACGAAAGATTGCTGAACATGAATCCGCTCGAAGCCCAGCTCACTTATCCCTTTGCCGACGAACTGCCCGCCCCTGGCGCGGTGCGCGAGGTGGCGCCCGGAATCGGCTGGCTGCGCATGCCGCTGCCTTTCGCCCTCGACCACATCAACCTGTGGGTGCTGCAAGACGAGCGCGAGGGCCGCAAGGGCTGGAGCGTGATCGATTGTGGCGTGGCCACCGACGCCACCCGCGCCGCCTGGGAAGAGGTGCTGGCCGGTCCGCTGGACAACGAACTGGTCGTGCGCGTGATCGCCACCCACTGCCACCCGGACCACGTCGGCCTGTCAGGCTGGCTGTGCAAGCGCTTCGACGCGCCCTTCTGGCTGACCGCCGGCGAATACGGCTTCGCGCGCATGATGTCGGCCGCCCTGCCCGGCGTCGACGGCCCTTCGGCGATTCCGCACTTCGAGCGCCACGGCCTGGCCGACCAGGCCATGCTCGAGCAGATGCGCAGCCGCCGCAATTACTATCCTTCGCTGGTGCCGAGCGTACCCGAAGCCTACACGCGCCTGCAGGATGGCCAACAATTTACAATTGGCAATACGACATGGCGCGTGATTACCGGCTTCGGCCACTCGCCGGAACATGCCTCGCTGTACTCGGAAGCGCTGAACGTGCTGGTCTCGGGAGACATGGTCTTGCCGCGTATTTCGACGAACGTGTCGGTGTTCGCCATCGAGCCGGAAGGCAACCCCTTGCAGCAATATCTGGACTCGCTCGACAAGTTCGCCGGCTTGCCCGAGGACGTGCTGGTGCTGCCGTCGCACGGCAAGCCCTTCCGCGGTCTGCATACGCGCATTGCGCAATTACGCCAGCACCATGTGGAGCGCCTGGACGAAGTGCTGGAAGCCTGCAAGACGCCCCATAGCGCCGTGGACATCGTGCCCATCATGTTCCGGCGCCGGCTCGATGCCCACCAGCTCAGCTTTGCACTCGGCGAAGCACTCGCACACCTGCATAAACTTTGGAATGATGGTATGTTGGAGCGTGTAACTGGCGCCGACGGGATCATTCGTTTCCAACTGACCTGAGCGGACTGAGCCGGTCTCTTGCGGGCTTCCCCAGCCCGCCCGGCTAATTCACGTCAATTGACTAGACGTACGTGGCATTCACGCGACAAAACATTTGCACCAATGTTATTCACGGTGAATATGTCGATTCTGGCTGGAAATTTTGTGGCATGATGTCACAAAGTCGCGTATCCCCAATTCTCACATCTTTGTTACTTATCTGTCTGTAAACTGTCACAACTGGTCTGTATGGACAAGAGACTGACATTTATGGTCCAGCATGAAATAGTGCCATCATGAATTCCACGAATGAACGGGAGGGCTTTAGCGAGCGTCTCCAACAGGCGCTGAAGAACGCCCACTACTCACCAGACAGCCCGACTCGACTGGCCCGTGAATTTAACATTCGCTTCGAGGGGCGACCCATCACCGTCCACGCCGCCCGAAAGTGGCTGGTAGGCGAAGCCATTCCCACCCAAGAAAAGCTGCGCATGATCGCGCAATGGCTCGGCGTGCCTGCCGACTGGCTGCGTTTCGGCGGTCCGGAAAGCCCGAGCGAACCGGGCGACACCGGCGCCGCGGCGCGCTTCGAATCGGCCGACGTGAAACTGATCGCCGACCTGCAGCGCCTGGACGAGCACCATCGTCAGCTGGCACGCGAATTCATTCGCATGCTGGTGCGTGTAAACCACCAACCCGCAGCCAAGTAAGCCTAATCCTTCCTGGCATTAGGTTTCCCGCTTACAAATTTTCTTCCGAATCGGGCAGTACAAACGGCTTCCACTGGCGCATAATCGAACTCGTCACAGCCGAGGATCGTGCCGCCTATGAAAAGCAATTATGTGAACACCGCCCAGCTGAAGGAACTGATGACGGCGCCGCCCATGAGTGCGGCCCGCCACGCCGAGGTGATGCGCAAGCGCATTGCCCAGCGCAGGATGCTGGAGGAAGCCAGGGAGTTGAAAAAGGCCGGTGACAGCGGCTACGGCAGCAAGCGCTAGGCGCTGCCTTCTGTACCAGGCTTATCCGGCCTGCGCACCGCCATCGGCGCCGCGCATGCCGGGCCAGCGTGCAGCCTGCGGGTTCTCGATGCCCAGCAAGTCCAGCACCCGGTCCAGGGTGTGGTCGACCATCTCCTCGATGCTCGCCGGCCGGTGATAAAAGCTGGGCAGCGGCGGAAACACGATGCCGCCCATTTCGGTCACGGCCGTCATATTGCGCAGGTGCGCCAGGTTCAGCGGCGTTTCGCGCACCATCAAGATCAAGCGACGGCGTTCCTTCAGGACCACATCGGCCGCACGCGCGACCAGGTTGTCCGCCAGGCCATGGGCCACGGCTGCCAGGGTCTTCATCGAACAGGGAGCGATCACCATGCCGTCGGTCTGGAACGAGCCGCTGGCGATCGTTGCGCCGATCTCGCGGTTCTTGTGCACGACATGGGCCAGGGATTCGACGTCGCGCCGTTGCAGGCCGACTTCCTGGTGCAGGGTGAGCGAGGCGGCGTCGGACATCACCAGGTGGGTCTCGACGCCGGGCAGGCTGCCCAAGCGCCCGAGCAGGCGCACGCCGTAGACCGCGCCGGTCGCGCCGGTGATGGCGACGATGATGCGGCGGCCGGCGACCCGGCGTGGTCTGGATGGGTTCACTTACTTCTTGAACATCGCTTGCAGTTCGCCCGAATCGAACATCTCGTTCATGATGTCGGAGCCGCCGATGAACTCGCCGTTCACGTACAGTTGCGGAATGGTCGGCCAGTTCGAGTAGTCCTTGATGCCCTGGCGCACTTCCGGATCTTCCAGCACGTTGACGGTGGCGATGTTATCGACGCCGCAGGCTTTCAGGATCTGGATGGCGCGGCCCGAGAAGCCGCATTGCGGGAACTGCGCGGTGCCCTTCATGAACAGCACGACCGGGGTGTTGGTCACGGTGTCTTTGATCCAGGTTTGTACGTCGCTCATGTGATTCTGCCTTCGTAGGTAAATGGGTTGGATGGCGACATTCTATAAGAATTCCACTGTCGCGGTGCGGGCCGGGGCTGGCTTGGGGGCCGCTTGTTTCGATGGGGCGACAGCTTGCGGTATGATCGCCCGGATTTCACTTCTTCCTTCATGCTCATGCAACAACAACGTCCCTCCGCCGGCCCATCGGCGGGCTTCAATTTCGTGCTGGCCGTGGTGCTCGGCTTCATCGGTGTGTTCGACCTCGTCAGCGGCGTGCGCGGCGATGGCCTTGGCGTGTTCCTGACCGGACTGGCGTTGACGGTGTATGCCGCGGTGCTGCTGCACGACGCGCTGCACATCAAGCGCACCGGCGTGCCGGCCATGACGCGCCGGCGCATGAATACCATCGGCCTGGGCTGCCTGGCGCTGTATTTTGTCGGGATCCTGGTGAAGCGGGTGCCGGAGCTGGCGCAGTTCTTCGGGTAATGAACCGGCGGCCTGTCGTAGGGTGGGTTCTCGAACCCACCGTTCACGGTTCGCATTTCGGCGGCGTGGTGTCGATCATCGACGTGGTATCTGGTGGGTTCGAGAACCCACCCTACAACACCTTGCCGAGGCAGACCGCATCCTCGCGCCCGACATACTTGCCGTAATTCGGAATGACCCGGTACCCGTGCCGTTCGTAGAACGCCACCGCCCGCCCATTCACCTTGCGCGTCTCCAGCCAGACTTCGCGGTAGCCGAACCCTAAAGCCCGCCGTTCCAGCTCGCCCAGTAGCTGCACGCCCGCCCCGCTCCCGGGCCGCGCATACATTCGCTTCACTTCCGCCACGTCCTCGTCGATCGGCCGCAGCGCGCCGCAGCCGACAGCCACGCCCGCCGCATCCCGCGCCACCAGGAACACCGAGCGCGGCCCGCGCACATCGTTCGCGTCGAACGACTGCGCGCCGCTGTCGCCGCAGATGGCCGCCAGCGCCGCGTCGAGTTGCGCGATCAGCCCGCGCGCTTCAATGGCGTCCGGATCGGCAGGCGCGCAGTCCACCGTCGCTTACTTCTTCAGCTTGGCAAACGCCGCCGCCATCGCATTGTTGCTCGGGGCCGGCGCCGCGCGTTCCTGGCGGTTCTGGTGCTGGGCCACGCGCTTGCGGTCGTCGCGGTCGCCGCGCTGCTGCGGCTGCGAGCCGGCTGCCGGCGCGCTGTCCGACAGGCGCATGGTCAAGGCGATGCGCTTGCGCTTGGGATCGACTTCCAGCACCTTCACCTTCACCACCTGCCCGGCCTTGACCACCGTGTGCGGGTCTTTCACGAAGGTGTTCGACAGCGCCGAGATGTGCACCAGCCCGTCCTGGTGCACGCCGATGTCGACAAAGGCGCCGAACGCCGCCACGTTGGTGACCACGCCTTCCAGGATCATGTCCGGACGCAGGTCCGAGATCTCTTCCACGCCTTCCTTGAAGGTCGCGGTGGTGAACTCCGGTCGCGGGTCGCGGCCCGGCTTTTCGAGTTCCTTCAGGATGTCGGTTACGGTCGGCACACCGAACTTCTCGTCCGCATACTTCGCCGGATTCAGGGTCTTGATCAGCGAGGTGTCGCCGATCACCGCCTTCATCTCGCGCCCGACGTCGCCCAGGATCTTCTGCACCACCGGATAGGATTCCGGGTGCACCGCCGATGCGTCCAGCGGATTGTCGCCACCGATCACGCGCAAGAAGCCCGCCGCCTGCTCGAAGGTCTTCTCGCCCAGGCGCGGCACCTTTTTGAGCGCCGCACGCGAGGCAAACGCGCCCTGCATGTCGCGGTAGCTGACAATGCTCTGCGCCACGCTCGACGACAGGCCCGAGACGCGCGCCAGCAGCGGCGCCGAGGCCGTGTTCACGTCCACGCCCACCGCGTTCACGCAATCCTCGACCACGGCATCCAGCGAGCGCGCCAGCTGGGTCTGCGAGACGTCGTGCTGGTACTGGCCGACGCCGATCGACTTCGGATCGATCTTCACCAGTTCGGCCAGCGGGTCCTGCAGGCGGCGCGCGATCGACACCGCGCCACGGATCGACACGTCCAGGTCCGGCAGTTCGCGCGAGGCGAATTCGGACGCCGAATACACCGAGGCGCCCGCTTCCGACACCACGATCTTGGTCAGCTTCAGTTCCGGCCGCGCCTTGATCAGGTCTTGCGCCAGCTTGTCGGTCTCGCGCGAGGCGGTGCCGTTGCCGATCGAGACCAAGGAGACGTTGTGCTTGGCCGCCAGCTGGCCCAGTACGTGCAGCGCACCGTCCCAGTCGTTGCGCGGCTGGTGCGGGTAGATGGTGGCGGTGTCGACCACCTTGCCGGTGGCATCGACCACGGCGACTTTCACGCCGGTGCGCAGGCCCGGGTCCAGGCCCATGGTGGCGCGCTGGCCGGCTGGCGCCGCCAGCAGCAGCGCTTTCAGGTTGCGCGCAAAGACGCCGATCGCATCGACCTCGGCCTTTTCGCGCAGGGCGCCCATCAGTTCCGTCTCGATGTACATGAAGCTCTTCACGCGCCAGGTCCAGCGCGCGGTGTCGAGCAGCCACTTGTCGGCCGGGCGGCCCTGCCCCTTGATGCCGAAGCGCGCGGCGATGCGGCTTTCGCACGGATTGTGCGGCGCGTCCCACTTCGGTTTTTCAAGCTCGGTGTCCAGGCGCAGGGTGACGTCGAGGATGCCTTCGCGGCGCCCGCGCATCAGGGCCAGCGCGCGGTGCGACGGCACATTCGCCAGCGGCTCGGAGTAATCGAAGTAATCCGCGAACTTCTCGCCTTCGTCCTGCTTGCCGTCGACCACCTTGGAATCGACTACGCCGTGCTCCTGCACGTATTCGCGCAGCGATTGCAGCAGGGTCGCGTCTTCGGCGAAGCGCTCCATCAGGATCTGGCGCGCGCCGTCCAGGGCCGCCTTGGTGTCGGGTACGCCCGGGTTGTTCACGCCGTCGGCGTTGCTGAAGGCATCGCGCAGGTATTGCGCCGCCACGTCTTCCGGGTTCTGCGAAGGATCGGCCAGGAGCGTATCGGCCAGCGGCGCCAGGCCCGCTTCGACCGCGATCTGGGCCTTGGTGCGGCGCTTCTGCTTGTACGGCAAATACAGGTCTTCGAGGCGGGTCTTGTCCTCGGCCAGCGCGATCGACTCCAGCAGCGCCGGCGTCATCTTGTTCTGTTCGGTGATCGATTCGATGATCGCCGCGCGTCGGTCTTCCAGCTCGCGCAGGTAGCGCAGGCGTTCTTCCAGCAGGCGCAGCTGGATGTCGTCGAGGCCGCCGGTGGCTTCCTTGCGGTAGCGCGCGATGAAGGGAACGGTCGCGCCCTCGTCGAGCAGGGCGATGGCGGCGGCAACCTGGGCCGGCTTGGCGGCAAGTTCAGTGGCGAGGCGTTGTTCGATGGAGGGCAGCATGGTGCAGGAATCCGTGGGTCAGGCGGGCAATGATACGCAAACCCGACGGATATGCCAGTCTTGACATTTTGCGGCAAGCATCGCCCGGCCAGCCATGGCAGAGTGTTGGAATAAGGATTCTTTAAATTTCATTCTGTAAAGTTTTCCAGACTACGTGCGATTCCGAACAAAACTGAACCGTCCGTATGAGAGATAATGTCGTTTGTTGTTCTTTTTCACACACCACCCAGAGACCCATGCACACAGTTGATTACCCACGCGAACACGCAAGCGACGCCCCCGCGCCGCGTGCGACGCCGGCACGCGCGCCCGCACTGCCCGCGCCGGTCGCAACCTGGCTGCAAAGGGTCGAGGCAGCCGCCCATCCGCAACCGAAGTTGACAGTCGAGCTCGCCGATCCGAAGGCAGTCCAGTACAAGTTTGTCTACGTCATGGCCCCGACCAGCGGCGGCCGCCACGTGGCCGTCTGCCTGTGCAAGGCGCGCCTGCGTCCGAACGGCGAAGTCGCCGCCGCCAGCCCGGTGAACGAAGTGTTCTCCCTGCTGTCGGCCCCGCCGGCCTACCTGGAAGGTGAAGACGAAGACCTGGTGCGCTTCTTCATCGCCATGCGCAGCGGCGCCTCGCAAAGCACCAGCGCCACCGAGCCGAAGGGCAAGGTCGGCGCCATCCTGCTGGAGATGCTGCTGCAACAAGGCAAACTGCTGTGGGCCAATTCCTGGCAAGACATGTCAAACGGCCTGGTCTA
>DAMABW010000165.1:0-9422 GCA_031999925.1 Massilia sp.
TTCGCCATGAAAAAACCCCAAAAGTTGGTGTCCAACTTTTGGGGTTCAGTTCACTGAACGGTGGCGTTTTTTATTTGCGCACGGCCTGGATGGCGATGTTTTCGTAGGGTGGGCACCCCGTGCCCACCCTACGGTCAAGGCCGCAGGCCAAGATCGGGCTGTATCACCACACCCTGCACCGCTTCACCGCCGCCATCGGCTGGCCCGGCTTGCAGTTGAACGCCTTCTCGAACTCCGGCATGTTGATCACGACGCCGTTCACACGGTATTTGCCCGGCGAGTGAGGATCGGTTGCCGCCGATACCCGCAGGTTTTCCGGGCGGTCGTTTTCGCAGGCCCATTGTGCGTAGCCGACGAAGAAGCGCTGCTCGGGCGACAGGCCCTCGTTGGCAAACTGCGCAGGCTGGGCCTGCTGCGGCATGCTCGCCATCTGGTTCTTCCACGCCATCCAGCCCAGGATCAGGCCGCCAAGGTCGGCCACGTCTTCGCCCAGGGTCAGCTTGCTGTTGATCTTGATGTCGTCGACCACCGTGTACTGGGCATACTGGTCGACGATGCACTGGGCGCGCTCTTCGAAAGCCTTGCCGTCCTTCTTCGTCCACCAGTCCTTCAAATTCCCTTTCGCATCGAACTGGCGCCCCTCGTCGTCGAAGGCGTGGGTCAGTTCGTGGCCGATGGTGCCGCCGGTGTTGCCGTAGTTCGGTGCGTCATCCATCTTCGGGTCGAACAGCGGCGGTTGCAGCACGCCGGCCGGGAAGTTGATGTCGTTCATCTGCGGGTTGAAATAGGCATTCACCGTCGGCGGCGTCATCAACCATTCGGCGCGGTCGAGCGGCTTGCCGATCTTGGCCAGCTGGCGGCGGTTCTCGAAGGTCGTGCCGCGCACCACGTTGCCGGCGAAATCGTCGGCCTTGACGTCAAAGGCCGAGTAATCGCGCCAGCTGTCCGGGTAACCGATCTTGTTGACGATGGTGTCCAGTTTTTCGCGGGCGCGCTGTTTGGTTTCCGCGCTCATCCACTCGAGCGAATCGATGTCCTTCGCCATCGCCTCTTCTACTTGTTTCGTCATGTGCAGCGACTTCGCCTTCAGTTCCGGCGAAAAGGCGCGGCTGACGAATTCCTGGCCCAGCGCTTCGCCCAGCTGGTGGTCGACCAGCTGCACGCAACGCTTCCAGCGTGGCGGCTGCTTCTCGACGCCGCGCAGGGTTTGCATGAAGAAGGCGAAATGCGGCGTGTCGAACTGCGGCGACAGGGCCGGCGCCATGGCTTTCAGTACGTGCCAGCGCAGGTAGGTTTTCACGGCCGCCAGGTCGTTGCTGCTCAGTTGCTTGGATACTTCCTTGAAGAACTTCGGCTCGGTGACGTTGAAGGTGTTCACATCCGGTTGGCCAACGGCCGCCAGGTAAGCCTTCCAGTCGAAGCCGGGTGTCATTGCCTGCACCTGCTTCAGACTGGCCTTGTGGAACAGGTTGTAGGGGTCGCGCTGTTCCACGCGTGTCAGCGAAGCCTTGGCCAGCGCGGTTTCGATGCGTATCACGGTGGCGGCCGAGCGCTTTGCCGCCGCCGCGCTTTCGCCGGCCAGGCCGAACATGGTGGCGACGTGGGCTTCGTACTTGCTGCGCAGGGTCTTGGAGTGGGCGTCGGTCTTCACGTAGTAGTCGCGGTCCGGCAAGCCCAGGCCGCCGGCGCTCGCAAAGGCGATCACGCGGGTCGAATCGCCGAAGTCCTGGTTCGAGCTGAAACCGAAAAAGAAATCGTCGCTCGACAAGCCCAGGTGTAGCGCGGCCAGCACCTGCGGCAGCTCACGTACCGACTTCATGGCGTCGATGCGTTCCATCCAGGGCGCCAGCGGCGCCGCGCCGCGCTTGGCGATCGCGTTCTCGTCCATGCAGGCGCCGAAATAGTCGCCGATCTTTTGCTGGGTGACGCTGCGGCCTTCCCGTTGCTTGGCCAGGCCATCGAGGATGCCCCACAGGTAACGCTGGTTATCCTGCGCCAGCTTGCTGTACACCGACCAGCGCGCCTGGTCGGCCGGGACCGGATTGTTCTTCATCCAGCCGCCGCAGGCGTACTGGTAGAAGTCGACGCAGGGATCGGCGCTCTTGTCCATCGAGCGCACGTCCAGGCCGGGCGTGTAGGGGAAGGTGGTGGCGGGACGATCAGGCTGGGAGGTCTGTGCCGAAGCGAACGCGGCGGCGCCGGCGAGCGAGATGCCCAGGGCGATACGGGTCAAGTGACGCATGGGAGGGTTATCCAGAAAGGTGACTGCGCATGCTGACACATAAATATTGCCTAAGCAATATCAGTAACGAGGCTGCTCACGATCCTGCGGTCCCATGAAAAAGCCGCTGCCTTGTAGGGCAGCGGCTTCATCGGTGGTTATCCGGCTGGTCAGGCCAGCGGATCGATCACGAAGGCCGGCATCTGGCCATTGCCGTTCGCCGTTTCCAGGAACTTGTCGGACGTGATCAGTGCTTCATTGATGGTGACGTCCATGTCGAGGTAGCGGTAGGTGCCCAGGCGGCCAACGAAAGTCACGTTCGGCTCGTTTTGCGCCAGCTTGATGTAACGCTCGAGCTGCTCCTTGTCGCGCGCCATGCGGATCGGATAGTAAGGAATGTCGTCCTCGCCGCACTGGCGGCTGTATTCCTTGTACAGGACCGTGCCTTCATGCTTTTCCCACGGCGAGAAGTGCTTGTGCTCGGTGATGCGGGTGTAAGGCTGTTCGTCGTCGCAGTAGTTGACGACGGCATTGCCCTGGTAGTCGCCGGTGTCGCGGAACATTTCGAAGTCCAGAGTACGGTAAGGCAGGCGGCCTTCCACGTGGCCGAACCAGGCGTCGATCGGGCCGCTGTAGAACACGTGGTCGTACTCCGATTTCTGCGCCGGGTCGAAGCGGGTGTTCAGGTGGACGGTGATGCCGTCGACCTTCAGGATGTTTTCCACCAGCGCGGTGTAGCCTTCGGCCGGCATGCCCTGGTATTTGTGGTTGAAGTAGTTGTCGTCGTAGTTGAAGCGCACCGGCAGGCGCTTCAGGATGCTGGCCGGCAGTTCCGACGGCTCCATGCCCCACTGTTTGATGGTGTAGGTCTTGAAGAAGGCTTCGTACAGTTCGCGGCCGACGAAGCGCAGGGCCTGGTCTTCGAAGGTTTGCGGGTCTTCGATGGTCTTGTCGCCCAGCTCGGCCAGGAATTCCTGGGCTTCCTTCGGACGCAGGGTCTTGCCGAAGAACTGGTTGATGGTCAGCAGGTTGATCGGCAGCGTGAAGACTTGCTTGTTGGTGATGGCCTTGACGCGGTTGACGTAGGGCTTGAACTCGGCATAGCGGTTCACGAATTCCCAGGCGCGTTCGTTATCGGTGTGGAAGATGTGGGGGCCGTACACGTGCACCATGACGCCGGTTTCGGCATCACGTTCCGAATGGCAGTTGCCCGCGATGTGGGGGCGCGATTCGAAGATGGTTACTTTGTGACCGGCTGCAGCGAGCTGATTGGCGATGACTGCTCCGGAGAACCCAGCGCCGACAATGGCGATATTCTTTGTCATTTGATTTCCTAAATGTTTATGTGCCATCTCTACGGCGGTATGCGCCCCTATTCCAGCCACGCGGCGGGGTGCGCGCTGCGGCAAAAACATGGGCAGCGCAGCCGGGACGCGGCTGCCTGTGGCAGGCCGTGATCGAATCGATTATACGGAGTTGTGCCTTTTTGCTATGTTCGATTGAGCACATGACGTGTTTGCACAACAGACAACTTTTTGTTTTTTAAACATGCATATGCAACAGCTAAGCGGAAGCAGGCATACTAGGATCTTTCCTGCAGTACCGTCCTCGCATTACCGTCTATTCATCAGTCAAGGAGTGAATGTTGTCTACCCGTCCGCTGGTCCGTACCGTCCTGAGCAGCCTGCTCGCCACCGCCCTCGTCTTCCCTGCCCTGCACGCCACTGCCGCCGAGCCGGCCTGGGTTACCAAGAGCAACGAGAACGCCAAGGTCTTGCTGAATGTCATGGCCAAGTACTCGCCCGAGAGCGCGAGCAATCTCGGCGTCGACGGCTACGACGACGAGATCAGCGACTTTTCGCGCGACCAGTTCGACGCCATCAACAAGGACACGCGCGCGGCCATCGCCGAACTGCAAAAGCGTTTGAAGGCCGAGACCGATCCCAAGGTCAAGCAAGACCTCGACATCCTGATCGGCAAGGCCAACGACCAGCTGCGCACCGCCGCGCTCGACCGCAAGTACTTCATGCCCTACATCGACCTGACCGGCATGATGTTCGGCGTGATGCGCGCCACCCTCGACCCGCGCATCCCGAAGGAACGCCAGCAAACGCTGCTGGTGCGCCTGGAAAAATACGCCGGCCTGGCCAAGGGCTACCGCCCGGTCACCGAACTGGCGCACGAGCGCCTGCAGGAGCGCCTGAAGGCCAACAAGAATTTGCTCGGCCCCTATAAGGGCGAGATCGAGCAGTCGCTGAACGATGCCCCGACCCTGATCAAGGGCATGCGCGACCTGCTGGCCAAGAGCGGCCTGCAGGGCTGGGAAAAGAGTTTCGGTACGCTGGAACAACAGCTCACCGCCTACAACGCGCGCCTGAAGACCGAGCTGCTGCCGCGCGCGCGTACCGACCATCGCCTGCCGGCCGAGGTGTACGCGAACAACCTGCGCGAGTTCGGCGTCGACATCAGCCCGCAGGAACTGATCGCCAAATCGCTGACCTCGTTTGCCGAGATCCGCAACCAGATGCAGATCACGGCCGGTTTGATCGCCAAGGAACGCGGCTTCAAGGATGCCGACTACCGTGCGGTGATGCTGCAGTTGAAGAAGGACCAGATCCCGCTCGACAAGGTGATGCCGATCTACGCCCAGCGCCTGGCTTCGCTGGAAGCGGCCGCGCGCGAGCAGCACATCGTGACCCTGCCGCAGCGCAAGGCCGTGATTCGCCTGGCCACCGCCGCCGAGAACGCCCAGCAACCGGCTCCGCACATGAGCCCGCCGCGCCTGATCGGCAACACCGGCGAATACGGCGAATTCGTGCTGACCACGGGCATGCCGCCTGACGCTTCGGGTAAAACCATGGTGTTCGACGACTTCACCCATGAGGCCGGCACCTGGTCGATCACGGCGCACGAAGCGCGTCCGGGTCATGAACTGCAGTTCGCCAAGATGATCGAGACCGGCGTCTCGACCGCGCGCGCGGTGTTCGCCTTCAACAGCGTCAACGTCGAAGGCTGGGCCTTGTATGCGGAAGCGGAAATGCAGCCTTACGAGCCGCTCGACGGCCAACTGTTCGCCCTGCAGGCCCGTGCCATGCGCGCTGCCCGCGCCTTCCTCGACCCGATGGTCAACCTGGGCGAGATCACCCCGGAAGGCGTCAAGGCTTTCCTGATGTCGGATGTCGGTCTGTCGGAAGGCATGGCGACCCAGGAAATGCAGCGCTACACCTTCCGTGCGCCGGGGCAGGCGACGTCGTACTTCTACGGCTACCAGCGCTTGATGGAAACCCGCCAGGCCGCCGAAGTGACGCTGCGCGACAAGTTCGACCGCCAGAAATTCAACGACTTCGTGCTGGCCCAGGGCCTGGTGCCGCCGGCGCTGCTGCGCAAGGCGGTGATGGAGGAGTTTGTGCCGGCGATGCGCAAGTAAGCGGCATCGCTGCAAGAGAATGGCCGGGGTGCTCGCGCATCCCGGCCATTTTTTTGACCGCCGACATCAACCGTAGGGTGGGCCGGGCCGCGCTAGGCACTCCGTGCCCACGCGGTACGTGCTCTTCCGTAGTCGGCTGCGTTGAAATGTCGCTCGAAACGCATGCCATGGCCAAAGCTGGATTTGCTTGCAGCCGGGCTCAATGTCGCGAGCGAGTTGCAACCGCCGGCGGTGCAAGGAAACGCACGTAACCGCGTGGGCACGGAGTGCCTAGCGCGGCCCGGCCCACCCTACGCAATCATCCGCCAACAAATGAAAAATGGCCGGGATGCGCAAGCATGCCGGCCATTTTTCGCCGCCCTCAAATCAACCGCGCGTTGCCACCGGCTTCGCCGTTCCATTGCGCAGCGACTCGGCAATCACGCCACGCGCCGTGCGTTCGGCATCCTTCTGCACGCCTTCCATTTTCTTCCCGACCGCTTCCATCTTCTTGCCGGTCGCCTCCATCGGCTTGCCCGCGTCTTCCATCTGCTTGCCGATCGCTTCCATTTTCTCGGCGTTGAAGGTCACCGCGGCCAGCGCCATCTTGGCGCCGAGCGAACCCATGGAACCTCCCTGGCGGCCCATCTCGGCGCCATGCTGCCCCATCTGGGCGCCCAATTCCCTCATCGGCGCCCAGGCCGCGTCCATGCGCTGCAGGGCGGCCGGGTCCTGCACGATGTATTCCTTGCCGCCGTCGCGGAACCAGAGGAAGTCGCCCTTCACGCTGCGCTCCAGTTCCTTGACGCGTTTGTGGTCGGCGTCGCTGCCCGTGATCAGGTTGCCGCCATCGCGCACCAGCGCGAACGGTTCACCGCCGTCGCGGGCGGTCATGGTGCGGTTGACGGTCCAGCTGTTGTTGTCCCCGGCCTGAACCGGCAGCAGCGGCAGCGCACAGGCGCCGGCCAGCACGGCCAGCAGCAATGGACGGGCCAGCGAACGGGGCGCAAAGCGGGAAGCGAAGTGGGAAGCGGGCATGTCTTTCTCCATGAACGGATTGTCGATGGAGAAAGCGTAGAACAGGAGACAGGCGCCTGCCCGCATTCTGCGACGAACGGTCGCTTTCGCGGAACAGGCGACAGATTTGCAGCTAAATCAGTACACCACGACCGAGCGGATCGACTCGCCCGACTTCATCAGGTCGAAGCCTTCGTTGATGCGGTCGAGCGGCAAGGTGTGGGTGATCAGGTCGTCGATGTTGATCTTGTTTTCCATGTACCAGTCGACGATCTTCGGCACGTCGGTACGGCCGCGGGCGCCGCCGAAGGCCGAACCCTTCCATTCGCGGCCGGTCACCAGCTGGAAAGGACGGGTCGAGATCTCGGCGCCGGCTTCGGCCACGCCGATGATGATCGACTGGCCCCAGCCCTTGTGGCAGCACTCCAGCGCCTGGCGCATGGTGTTCACGTTGCCGATGCACTCGAAGGAATAATCCGCGCCGCCGTCGGTCAGCTGGACGATGGCGTCGACCACGTTCTCCACCTGGCTTGGGTTGATGAAGTGGGTCATGCCGAACTTGCGCGCCATCTCTTCGCGCGCCGGGTTCAAATCGACACCGATGATCTTGTCCGCGCCCACCATCTTGGCCGCCTGGATCACGTTCAAGCCGATGCCGCCCAGGCCGAACACGACCACGTTGGCGCCCGCCTCCACTTTCGCCGTGAAGATCACGGCGCCGATGCCGGTGGTCACGCCGCAGCCGATGTAGCAGATCTTGTCGAACGGCGCGTCCGAGCGCACCTTGGCCAGCGCGATTTCCGGTACCACGATGTAGTTCGAGAAGGTCGAAGTGCCCATGTAGTGGTAGATCGGCTTGCCGTCGAGCGAGAAGCGCGAGGTGGCGTCGGGCATCAGGCCGCGGCCCTGGGTCGAGCGGATCGCCTGGCACAGGTTGGTCTTTTGCGACAGGCAGAATTTGCACTGGCGGCATTCCGGCGTGTACAGCGGAATGACATGGTCGTCTTTCTTGACGCTGGTGACGCCCGGGCCGACGTCGACCACCACGCCCGCGCCTTCATGGCCGAGGATCGCCGGGAACAGGCCTTCCGGATCGGCGCCCGACAGCGTGTAGTAGTCGGTGTGGCAGATGCCGGTCGCCTTGACTTCGACCAGTACCTCGCCCGCGCGCGGGCCGTCGAGTTCGACTTCCTCGATCGTCAGCGGCTGACCCGCTTTCCATGCAATCGCTGCCTTGGTTTTCATGCGTGCTTCCTATGTAAGAAAAAGAATTTTGCCATCATACCAAGCCGGGGCGAAGCTTGCCGCGCCCTCTCCTATTTGGACGAAGGCTGCATCGTCAGGCCGATCAGGCGCGCCACCACCGACGCCAGGTACATCACGCCGACGAACATCTCGATGCTGGTGAACGCGCGCGCATGCACGGTCACCGGAATCACGTCGCCTATCCCGGTGCTCGACAGCAGGGCGAAGCTCAGGTAATTCAGCTCGGTCCAGGTGCGCGGCAGCTCGGGGTTCACGGCCGAGGCAAAGGAACCGGGCACGATGGCCTGCACCACGATGTACAGGTGGGTGAAGCCCCAGGCGATCAGGGTGAAGGTGGCGCCGCCGGCGAACAGTTCGTCGCGCGTGACCTTGCGGTCTTCCATCATGTAGGCGATCAGGCTGCCGGCCGCGTAGAAGTAGAACAGCGCTTCCAGCCCCGAAGACCAGGGCTGCAGATAGGCGAGTCCGAACAGCATCTGGGCCGACAGCAGCGCGATGATCGGCACCGCCAGCGTCGCGCTGATCCAGGTATGGCCGGGCGTGCGCCGCACCATGTTGGTGGCGAAGGTGAGGATGACGATGCCGAAGGCATTGAAGGCGACGTGGCCGAACTGGGTGCGCTCGAGGAAGGGATACAGCGCCATGCCCAGCAGCTGGGCCATCAGGAGGACGGCGGACGGGTGGCGCCGGGTGTGGACGAGCAGGCGGATCAGGCGCATCGTTCGTTTTCGGTCAGGTCGAGGTGCGCCTATTGTAAGCAAAGCGCGGCAAGATGCAGGCACGATCCGCTGGCGATGCCCACAAAAAACCCGCCTCGCGGGCGGGTTTCGTATGTCGCAAGGACGGGATCAGAACGCTTCCCAGTCGTTGCCGGCAACGACCGGTTCCTTGCGTACGGAAGCGGCTGGTGTCCGGGCAGGCGGCGCCTTGCGTGACACAGGCACGACCGCACGCGCCTGGCGCACCGGCGCAGCCGGCGCCTGCCCTTCTGCCAGCCTGAACACCGCCACCAGCTCAGCCAGCCTTGCGGCCTGGTCCTGCATCGACTCGGCGGCAGCCGCCGCTTCTTCGACCAGGGCCGAATTCTGCTGGGTCACCTCGTCCATCTGGGCGATGGCGCCGTTCACCTGCTCGATGCCCTGGCTCTGCTCGGACGTGGCGGCACTGATCTCCGCCACCACGTCGGTCACGCGGCGCACGCTATCGACCACTTCCTGCATCGTCGATCCGGCCTGCGCCACCAGCGCGCTGCCGGCGTCGACCCGCTCGACCGAGGCGCCGATCAGTTCCTTGATCTCCTTCGCGGCGCCGGCCGAACGCTGGGCCAGGTTGCGCACTTCCGAGGCCACGACCGCGAAGCCGCGGCCCTGCTCGCCGGCGCGCGCCGCTTCCACGGCCGCGTTCAGGGCCAGGATATTGGTCTGGAAGGCGATGCTGTCGATGACGCCGATGATGTCGACCACCTTGCGCGAGGATGCGTTGATCGCGCCCATGGTCTCGACCACCTGCGCC
>DAMABW010000166.1:0-9394 GCA_031999925.1 Massilia sp.
CCCGCTGCCGCAGGACGGCACCTATCGTATCGCCCTGGTCAGCACCAACGTCTTCGGCAGCTACAAGGACGGCAATGAAGTCAAACGCTTCCGCGGCAGCGAAGCCGACTTCAACAAGCAATTGCCAGCCGGCGCCACCGAGGTGAAGAAGACCATCACCAATCAGCGCATCGAGACCTTTGTCTCGGCGAATAAAACCAGCGACGGCGCGCTCAAACCCACGAATGCCGGTATCGAGATGATCCCGCTGTCCAACCCGAACGACCTGCGCAGCGGCGAAACCCTGCGCGTGCGCTTCCTGCTCGACGGCAAACCGCTGCCGAAGCTGGCCTTCAGCATGGTGCCGGGCGGCGTGCGCTACCGCGGCGTGCTGGGCGAAGTGCGCCTGACCACCGACGACAAGGGGGAAGCGACCATCAAGCTGCCGGCGCCGAACATGTACTGGGTGAACGCGGTTTACCCGCCGGCCCCTGGCAAGGGCGCGCCGCCATCGGACGCGCCGGAAACCCGCCGCTTCGCCTACACCGGCTCGCTCGAGATCCTGCCGGAGTAATCCGCTTTGCCCCACGGGGACGCCATTGCCGGCGTCCCCGCTCTCCCTATTCCATGCGCCAGGTCCTCGTTCCCCTCGATATCAACCCGTCCCCGCCTCCGGCCGGCAGCACGCTGTTCGACGCGGCCGGATCGACCATGGGCACGACCTGGTCGGCGCGGCTGATGCTGCCGCCTGGCGTGCGCAGCAAACTGGGCGAACGGATGCAGGCGGAACTCGACGGCATCGTGGACGAGATGAGCCACTGGTTGCCCGATTCCGTGCTGGGCCGCTACAACCGCGCCCCGGCCGGCAGCTGGATCGCGATTCCGCCACGCTTTGCCGAGGTGCTCGATTACGCGCTCGGCGTATTCGAGGCCAGCGGCGGCGCCTACGATCCCTTCGCCGGTGCGCTGGTGAACTTGTGGGGCTTCGGCCCTGAGCGGCGCTACGACCAGGCCGGCTTCTATGCGCCTGCGCCCGACGCCGTGCGGGAGGTGCTGGCCCGTCGTGCCGCCGCCCGTCCCGCATTCGACCGTGCCGGTTCGCGCCTGCTGCAGCCGGGCGGCGCCCTGCTCGATTTTTCCTCGGTGGCGAAGGGTTATGCCGTCGACCGCCTGGCGTTTTGCCTGGAGCAGCATGGCGTGCGCCATTACGTGGTCGAGATCGGCGGCGAGCTGCGCGGCGCCGGCACCAAACCCGACGGCCAGCCCTGGTGGGTGACGCTGGAAGGCGTGCCGGGCGCGGAGGGCGTCGAGACCGTGGCCGCCCTGCACGGTTTAGCGGTTGCCACCTCGGGCGACTATCGCCGCTACTTCGAGCAGAACGCGCGCCGCATCTCGCACACGCTCGACCCGCGCAGCGGCTATCCTATCGCCAACGACGTCGCATCCAGCACCGTGCTGCACGCCAGCTGCATGGCGGCCGACGCCCTGTCCACCACCATCACCGTGCTCGGCGCCCAGGCCGGCCTGGCCTTTGCCGAGGAACGCGGCCTGGCTGCGCGCCTGCTGCTGCGCCGCGCCCACGGGCTGGAAGAAATCACGACAAGCGCCTGGCGCGCCATGCTGCAATGATGACCATCGATCCGATGCGCTGGGGCTCCGCCCTGGCCCTGCTGGCTGCCTACGGCGGCATGTGCGCCACCCTGCTGCGCCGTCCGAAAGCGGAAAACGTCCCGGCGCCGGTGGAAGGCGACTGGCTGGTGGTCTACGCCAGCCAGACCGGCAACGCCGAATACCTGGCGCAGCAGACCGCCGCCACCCTGGCCACCGGCGGCCTGAATGCGCGCGCGGTGTGCATCTCCAGCCTCGACCCGGCGACGCTCAGTGGCGTCACCGGCGCCACGCGCGCCCTGTTCATCGCCAGCACCTATGGCGAAGGCGACGCCCCCGATAGCGCCGCGCGCTTCGCCGGCGTGACCATGGCGCAGGATGCCGATCTCTCGCAACTGCACTATGGCGTGCTGGCCCTGGGCGACAGCAGCTACACGAACTACTGCGGCTTCGGACGCGCCCTCGACGCCTGGCTGCATGCGCGCGGCGCCACCCCGCTGTTCGAGCGCATCGAGGTCGACCGCGGTAATGGCGACGCCATCGCCAACTGGCAGCACCAACTGAGCCACCTGGCCGGCACCAGCGACGCGCCGGACTGGGAAGCGCCGGCCTACGGCCACTGGCGCATCCTCGAACGCACCCTGCTCAACCCGGGCAGCATTGGTGCCCCCTTGTACCGCATCGCGCTGGCGCCGCAAGATGGCACCCTGCCCGGCTGGGAAGCCGGCGACCTGGTGCAAGTGTGCGCACCGCGCGACCCCGACCTGCCGCGCGAGTACTCGATTGCCTCGATTCCATCCGAGGGCAAGCTGGAATTGCTGGTGCGCCTGCAAAGGCACGAAGACGGCAGCGCCGGCGCGGCATCGGGCTGGCTCTGCCTGGATGCGACGTTCGACGACACGGTCGCCCTGCGCGTGCGCGCCCATGCCCGCTTCCGCCTCGGCGAGAACGCGGCGCGCCCCTTGATCTTGATCGGCAACGGTACCGGCCTGGCCGGCCTGCGCGCCCACATCAAGGCGCGCATCGATGCCGGCGTGGTCGAGAACTGGCTGGTGTTCGGCGAACGCAATGCCGAACGCGACTTCCTGTGCCGCGACGAATTGCAAGGCTGGCTGGATGGCGGCCAACTGGCGCGCCTCGACCTCGCCTTTTCGCGCGACGAGGGCGGCCCGCGCTACGTGCAGCATGCCCTGGCCGAACGCGGCGAAGAACTGCGCGCGTGGATCGCGCGCGGCGCCGCGGTATATGTCTGCGGCAGCCTGCAAGGCATGGCGGCCGGCGTGCACGAGGCGCTCGCCAACGCCTTGGGCACGGAGGCGCTTGACGAACTGGCGGCCGACGGCCGCTATCGGCGCGACGTGTACTGAGATCTCGGCTGCTGTGTGCAAAGGCTGCGCTGCCCGATTCCGAGGCGCGCAGCGCTTTCCCTTTTAAATCAATAACTTGATCTACCGCAAGGGCAGTGACGCACAAGTTTATCCACAGTTTCTGTGAAGAACTTGGGCCTTAGCAGCGCTTTCAGCATGGCGACAAACATCCTTGTCCTGCGGCATAGTAAGGCTGAGCTCGCAACAAAAAGTCGCTTTCCGATCAGAAATAACATCGTCTGCGTTCCCACTTTCCTTGAGGTGCCCATGCGTTTCCTTTCCACCCTCGCCCTGGCCGGCGCCTGCCTCTTTGGCAGCCTGGCCACTGCCGCCGACACCAGCGACCCCACCGGCCACTACTACCTGAGCGGCATGACCGAGGTCGGGTCCGAACTGCTGCTGAAGAAGTCGGGCGAATTCGAATGGGTGCTGATGTACGGCGCCACCGACATGGCGGCGCAGGGAACCTGGAAGCGCGACGGCCAGCGCATCGTCCTGACGCCGCACGGTCCGCAGCCCGGCAAGTTCCGGCTCTTCACCGAATCCGAACTCAGCATCAAGAAAGACCCGCGCCAGGGTATCTGGGTCGCCATCGTCGGGGTGCCGATGACCGGACCGGTGGCCGGCGTCGAGGTGCGCTTCGAAAGCGCGTCCGGGCGCAAGGCCACGGCGGTCAGCGGCCTGAACGGCGACGCCATCGCCACGATGCCCGCCAGCGAAACCTGGAAACGCGCCGGCCTGCGCCGCGCCAACAGCACGGACGAGTGGGTCTGGTTCGACGTGCCGGCCGAACGCGCCCGCAAGCGCATCGCCGGTTTTGTCGTGCTGAATCCTGGCGCGCTGCAGAAGGCGCCCTTCCAGTCCTTGAGCCTGTCGCAGGGCGAAGGCGGGCTCAGCGTCGACGAGAATTCGATGGGCCTGCGCGGCAACTACGCCAAGGCGCCGGCAGGCACCGAATAAACCTTTTTCCCACTGACATCCGAAGCTGCGTCATGATTTGACGCAGCTCGTATCCCGCGCAAAAGGACTGCCTACATTGGTCAAACGCCATGCATGACGCATGCGCGAACACCATGGGAGGCTGAGATGCAATTTTCAACAAGCAGCATGCCGCATATGGCAGGCGGGCTGGTGCTGGCCGCACAACTGGCGGGATTCGTCGATGGGGCCAGGGCAGCGCAGCCGGCACCGGACACGGCCGCACTCCAGACCCGTTCCGACGTGTACGGCATCGTCAACCTGGTGCCATCGCAGGCGCTGGTGGTCCACATCAACGCGAGCGGCCAGGCCGCCTTCGAGTATATCGGGCCCGACTACCGTGCCCATGTCGGCTACTTCGATGGACAGCGCGTGCGTCACCCGGTTGCGCCGGGACGCACTGTTTCCTTTCTCGGCGCATTGAACGACAGGGGCGAGCTGGCCTTCCTGGCGCGCGCACTCGCCGCCGGCGAGTCCTTGTCCACCACGACCTTCCAGCCGTTTCGCTGGTCCGCCGCGCGCGGCCTGGTCCCCCTGCCCTCGCTCAGCGCGACTGCCGACAGCTGGATTCCCGCCATCAATAACAACGGCGAAATCGCGGGGGCTTCCTACACGAGTTCGGATGCCGCCAGCGCCCGCGCGGTACGCTGGAGCGCATCCAACCGCCTGAGCACGCTGCGTACGCCCGCCGGCTACGGCACCAGCTACGCGATCGACATCAACGACCGCAACGTCAGCGTCGGCTATGCGGCCGACGCCGCCGGCGTCAACCAGGCCATGCGCTGGGACAGCGCCAACCGGCCGGTCGTGCTCGGCACCTTCGGCGGCGGCGGCGCAACCGCCATGTACAACAACGAAGGCGGCGATGTCGCCGGAATGATCGATGGCGGCACGGCCGATTTCCGGGCCTTCCTGTGGAGCCCGTCGCGCGGACTGGCCACGCCGGGACCGAATACCGTGGTGGTCGGGCTGAACGAGGCGGGGGAGATCGCCGGCCGCATCGTCGACCCGGCCGGCGGCGTTCGCGCCTTCCTGTACTCGCGCGCAGGCGGCCTGCGCAACCTGCACCCTGCATCCTTCTATCTGTCCGAGGTGAACGGCCTGAACGATGCCGGCGTCAGCGTCGGCGTCGCCTGGCCTACCCAAGGCGAGCGCAGCGCCTACCGCTGGTCGCGCACGGGCGTTGCCGTCGACCTGAACACGCGCCTGCTGAACCCGCCGGCAGGCCTGGCGCTCCTGTCCGCGCTCGGCGTTGCCGCCAACGGCGACATCGTCGCCGAGTCGAGTGCCGGCCTGGTGCTGCTGCGCTGGGGCGGCGGCGGCACCGATGCGCCGGTTCTCGGGCCGATCCAGCTGCCGGACCTGGGCCTGAACCGGCCGGTGCGGCTGACCCTGTCCTTCCGCGACCGCAACCTCGACGAGCGCCATACGGCAACGGTAGACTGGGGCGACGGCCTAGGGCCGCGCCCGGCCACGGTGCGCGAGGACCGCGGACGCGGCGAGGTCAGCGCCCTGCACACTTTCACCAGCGAAGACGACTACACCATCACCGTGCGCGTCACCGACACGGCCGGCCGGAGCACCGTGCAATACGTGCAGAACCTGATTCGCGAGCTGGCCACGCCGGCACCCGGCATGGCGAAAACGCAGTCGGCCAGTACGGCAGCGACCACGCACTGACCGTGCCGGACGGCTGTCCACGGCGCCCGGGTCATGCAAGGCGCCATCATCCCGCGGAACCTGCGCGCACAGGTTCCGCTTCTTTATATCTGTTTGTCTCTTGCCACACATCGAAATGAATACGAATGATAACGATTCTCGTTTACATTCTGTCGATTTGTCGTTACCATATCGTCCAGTTCGACAAGACCGGCCCGCGCATGGCGGGGCTCATAACAATCAAGAGAAAAACAGGGAACACATGCAAACGATCAAGAGCCGCAAGCACGGCCAGAGCCGCTTCCAACAACACATGGGCGCCGCCCTGGCGACGATGCTACTGCCGCTCGCGGCCCAGGCCGCCGACACCACCCCGCCGGCGGTCGACGAGACCAGCGGCACCCTGATCTCGCGGGTGGAAGTGGCCGGCAAGACCGAGAACGACTTCAAGGCCGAACGCCCTTCCTCGCCGAAGTACACCGAAAAGCTGGTCGACACCGCACAGACCGTGCAGGTCATCAAGAAGGAAGTCTTCGAGCAGCAAGGCGCCCTGACCCTGACCGAAGCGCTGCGCAACACCCCGGGCGTCGGCGCCTTCTTCCTGGGCGAAAACGGCAACACGAATACCGGCGACGCGATCTTCATGCGCGGCTTCGACACCTCGGGCAGCATCTTTGTGGACGGCGTGCGCGACGTCGGCTCGATCTCGCGCGACGTCTTCAACCTGGAACAGATCGATGTCCTGAAAGGCCCGGCCGGCACCGACAACGGCCGCGGTTCGCCAACCGGCTCGGTCAACCTGGTTACCAAGAAGGCGCGCATGGAGAACTTCATGGGCGCCTCGGTCACCGGCGGCAGCGCCTCGCAGAAGCGCGTGACGGCCGACGTCAACCAGGTCATCAACGCCGAGCGCGGCATCGCGGCGCGCCTGAACGTGGTGGCCCAGGATTCGGGCCGGGCCGCGCGCGACGTGGTCAACGACAAGCGTTGGGCGGTGGCGCCGAGCTTCGGCTTCGGCCTGAACGGCCCGACCCGCGTGGTCCTCGACTACCTGCACGTCGACCAGGACAACATCCCGGACGGCGGCGTACCCACCGTCGGCCTGCCCGGCTACACCACGCCGCTCGCCACCAAACCGGAACTGAATACCGCACCGCGCGTCGACCCGAAGAACTTCTACGGTACGGACCGCGACTACGACAAGGTGAAGGCTGACATGGCGACCGTGCGCGTCGAGCACGACTTCTCGCCGAGCTTCAGGCTGCACAACATCTCGCGCTATGGCCGCACCAGCCAGGACTACCTGCTGTCGGCCTTCCTGGCCAGCGGCGCCAACGTCGACACCCGCAACAACGGTCCGCAATCGGACTGGACCCTGGTGCGCAACACCCGTACCGTCAAGGACCAGACCAACCGCATCCTGACCAACCAGACCGCGCTGACCTCGATGTTCGACACCGGCTCGCTGCGCCACACCCTGGTGACGGGCCTCGAGTTCACCAATGAAAAGCAGATCACCTACAGCCTGACCGGCCTGGGCACCCTGCCGAACGCCAACCTGTACAACCCGGATTCGAGCGTCGCGATCGCGAACTTCAATCCGACCCGCACCGGCGCCTTCAACAAGGGCGAAATCGACACCCAGAGCCTGTACGCCTTCGACACCATCAAGGTCGGCGAGAGCTGGATCTTCAACGGCGGCATCCGCGCCGACCACTACAGCGGCGACTACACGGTGGTGACGGCGGCCACGGCAAACGGCGTGACCACCTTCCCGTCGACCCACTTCACCGTCGGCGACACGGTCTACAACGGCAAGCTGTCGGCGCTGTACAAGCCGACCACCTACAGCAGCGTCTACCTGATGGCCGCCAGCTCGAAGGCGCCGCCGGGATCGAGCTTCACGGTGTCGGGCAACGTCAACAGCGCCCAGAACCCGATCTACGATCCGCAGGAAACCCTGACCTATGAATTCGGCGGCAAGCTCGATCTGTTCAAGGGCAAGCTGGGCCTGAGCGCGGCGCTGTTCCGCACCGATGTCGAGAACGAGGTCGAGCAAGACCCGGTCGACCTGACCTACTCGCAGACCGGCAAGAAGCGCGTGCAGGGCGTGGAACTGGGCGCCACCGGCGAACTGGCGCGCAACTGGCTGATCAGCGCGGGTTATACCTACATGGACACCAGCATCGAATCGGGCCGCCTGCTCACCGCCAACGGCGACAATTCGCTGACCTACACGCCGAAGCAGTCGTTCAACCTGTGGACCTCGTACCAGCTGCCGATGGGCGTCAAGATCGGCGGTGGCGCACGCTTCAACGACAAGCTCCTGCGCGGCACCGACGGCGCCGTCGGCACCCCGAAATACACCGAGTCCTACTGGGTGTTCGACGCCGTGGCCTCGTACGAAATCAACCGCAACATCGACCTGCGCCTGAACGTCTACAACATCTCGGACGAGCGCTACGTCGCCAGCATCAACAAGAGCGGCTACCGCTACACCCCGGGCACGCCGCGCTCGGCCAGCCTGACGGCCAACTTCCGTTTCTAAGCGGTTTCACGCTTTACAAGTACAGCAACCTCCTTGCTGGTTTGACGCCCTCGCCCTCGCGGCGCAGGGCGTTTTTTTTATGCAGGCCTGGCGCGATGGCCTAGAATGGCCTGCCTCCACTTCTCATCCGGTTCCGCCTTGAAGATATCGATCGGCCTGCGTCTGTTCCTCTCGGTCCTGCTGGCCATCCTGGCGGTGACGGCGAGCGCCGTCTGGCTGCTGCGCCAGACCGTGCTGGAAGGCTTCGGCGATTACGCGGTGCAGATCGAACTCGACCGGCTGGAGGGCTTGTCGAACGACCTGGCGCGCCGCTATGCCGACGCCGGCGGCTGGCGCTTCGTGCCGCGCCGCGATACGGCGCGCCGCGCCTGGCTGGGCGAGGAACTGGCGCGCCAGCAGGCGGTGCGCACGAGCGCGGTCGCGCCGGTGGCGCCTGCCTTGCCGGCTGCTCCTGCGGCTCCCGCCGCTCCTGCTGCTCCTGCTGCTCCCGCTTCGCCGGCGTCTCCGCTATCACCAGCCTCCCCATTGTCGCCGCCCTCTCCGCCCTCTCCTGTTGCCCCGCCCGCGCCGCCGGCCGTGCCCTTGCCGCCTCTGCCGCCGCCGGCGCCGGGCATGCCGGGCGCCAGCCTGCAGGAACGCGTCACCCTGCTCGACGCCGGCGGCGCCTGGCTGGCGGGCCGTCCGCCCGGCGCCCTGCCCCTCGTGCGTCGCGCGATCCTGGTCGATGGCCGCACCGTCGGCTACCTGGCGGTGGCACGCAGCAGCGGGCCGACCGACGCCCTGGCCTACGCCTTCCTCGAAGGACTGAGCGCCAGCCTGTGGCTGATCGTCGGCGCCGGCGTGCTGCTCAGCGCCCTCGCAGCCAGCCTGCTGGCAGTGCATTTCCGGCGCCCGATCGGACGCCTGGCTGCCGGCGCGCAGGCACTGGCCGACGGCCGCTTCGAGACGCGCCTGCCGGCCGAACGCAGCGACGAACTGGGCGAACTGGCCCACCACTTCAACCTGCTGGCGGCGCGCCTGGACGACGCCGAGCGTTCGCGCCGCCAGTGGGTCGCCGACACTTCGCACGAACTGCGCACGCCGCTGGCCGTGCTGCGCGCGCAGCTGGAAGCGATCCAGGACGGCGTGCGCCAGGCCGACCCGGACCATGTCGCCGCCATGCTGCGCCAGGTGCTGGCCCTGAACCGCCTGATCGACGAACTGTATGCGCTGGCGCGGGCCGACGTCGGCGCCCTCGATTGCAAACAGGAGCGCG
>DAMABW010000167.1:0-9254 GCA_031999925.1 Massilia sp.
CGCCATGACAATTTCTTCTCATCGGGAGAGGCAGTACGCATGTTCGACGGATTGCATTTCGGTTCCCGCTTCGACGTCGCCGCGCGCAGCAGCATCGGCCTCGGGCCGGTGACGCGCGCCGAGAACCAGGACAATTGCGTCCTCGTCGACGCCGCCGGCAATGCCGGCTTGCTGCGCGGCGGCCTGCCGGTCGCGCAGCGCGTGCCGGGCTGGCCCGCCGGCCACCTGCGCCTGGCGGTACTCGACGGCATGGGCGGCCACGGCCACGGGCGCGAAGCGGCCGAAGCCGCCGCCGAGGGCTTGCTCGCGATTCCCGCCTGCGGCGATATCGAGGTCTTGTCGCTTCACCTCGATGCCCTGCACGCCACGCTCCAGCGCCGCTTCGACGCCCTCGGCGAGCGCGGGCCGCGCCCCGGTACCACGCTGACCCTGCTCGAGATCCCGCCGCTGGGCGCGCCGCTGCTGTGGCATGCGGGCGATTCGCGCCTGGTGGAAATCGGCGCCGGCACGGTCGCGCCGCTCACGGTCGACCACGTGCCGGCCACCGTGTACGCGATGCAGGGCCTGATGAACGAAGCCGACTGGCGGCGCCAGGTGCATGGCGAGCACGCGCCGCAGATCGCCCAGGCGTTTATCCTGGGAAATACCTTTGCCGATCCGCTGCGCCTGGACGACAGCCTGTTTGCGCTCACGCCGGACAACCTGCCCCCGTGGCTGCGCGCCCTGCCCGACCGCCGCGCCGTGGCGCTGCGCCCCGACCGCAGCTACCTGCTGGCCTCGGACGGTTTCTGGTCCTGCGCCGACCCGGCCGAATTCATCGCGCGCTGGCCGCGCCTGCTGGCGGGCGGCGATGCCCAGGCCGGACTCGACGCCCTGTTCGGCGAGATGGCGAAGCGGCCACCGGTTGGCCTGCAACCGGACAATCTCACGGCGATTCTGTTGCGCTTTCGCCCACATCGCCGCGACGAAACGGCTCTACCGGCAAGCAATTGATTTAAAATAGGAAATAGTGCGTAGAATCAACAATTGCCGCGCTTGGCGCGCGCCACTATTGGGCCAGAACGCGTAAGCTGAGCGCTCCTTCTTCAGGCTATTTCCATGAACCGTTGCAGCAATCCCGAGCATCCGCATTGCACCGTCTGGGTGATGCCAGGGGATGCCGCCTGCGCGCATGGTCATGCCCAGCCCGCGCCTTCCGATGCCGCACCATCTTCCGACGATGCGCCGGCCGAGCATCTGCCCGCCATGCCGGCAAGCGCGCCGATCGCCATGCCGATTGCCGCACCATCGCAGCGTCCGCACCTGCACGTCAGCGGTTTCGACCCGCGCGCCGCCGGCGGCCGGCAAGTGCTGAAGCTGGAGCTGCGCGGCATGCCGCCGGACTGCGCATCGCAAGTGACGCTGCTGGCCAGTTCGCGCCTGCGTCTCGAAGGCGGAGAGCGCCACAGTTTCACGCGCACCCTGCGCGGCGAGTGGCTGCCGGTCTTCCTCGAATTTTCCTCGCGCGGGCTGGAGCACGGCCAGTACCGGGTCGAGCTCGAACTGCACAGCCGTGCACTGGCGGCCCGCACCTGGGTTGCCACCCTGCTAATCCTGGCGCCGCGCGCCGACGCCAGCCTGCACGATATCCACCAGACCTTCCTTGCCACCCACAAGAACGTGCGCGTGCATGCCGACGACGCCTCCATCGCCCGCGTCAACGCGCGCCTGGGCGGCGGGCGGGTCGACATCGACGTCAAGGCCAGCAATGCCGGCATCGCCCACCTCGACCTGGATGGCCTGAATGCACCGCAGGGCAAGATCGACCTCGGCTTTTCCAGCATCGCCTGGGATGAGGACCTGCTCGAGATCGACCTGCCGGCGCAAGCGGCCGACCATCCCTGCCCGGCCAGCATGGCCTGCCTGGAACTCCCCAGCGGCAGTGCCGGCCGTCCGCGCTACCTGCGCCTGTTCGCACTCGACGAATGTGTGATGGGGCGGGCTGATGGCGAGGGCGACGTGCTGCTGGCCCATCACAATGATGCCGGGCCGGTTGCGGAAGGACTGACGCGGCGCCTGTCGGCGCGCCACGCCGTGATCCGGCGCGGCCGCGAAGGCTTCGAGATCGAGGACGTGTCGCGCTATGGCGTGCTGGTCGACGGCGTCTGGCCGGGCAAGCACAAGGCGCTCAGGCTGCATCCGGGCATGCGCATCGAGCTGACGGCCAGCATTCCCGGGATCGTGGTGCTGGAAGTGACGGCGGTGCTGCCGCATGCGATCGTGCTGCACCGGGTCGATGCGGGGCTGGCGCACGAGGCGTTCTATCTGGTCGATCCGGAGCGCCAGCCGGCTGGCTCGGCGCGTGCCGGTGTGACTGGGCTGCCGCTGCTGTGTCATCGCGATGGCGGGTTCTGGCATGTGGATGCTGCCAGCGGCGAACAGACGGCGCTGACGCCGGGGACCGCGTTTCATCGGCTGGCGGGTTGGCCGCGTGATGCGTCGTTTGCGGCGAGTGCGTATCCGGAGATGCGAGGCGACCGTGCGACCTCGATGAACATCTCGCCTTACCGCGAGTCATAGTCCTCAACCGTAGGGTGGGCACCCCGTGCCCACGCGAACGTTCGCGCCATGTCAGCGTTATTTTCAAATCAGACGAGCGCCCATTGTTAACGGTCGCAAATGATCATTTGGAAGCGCCGACAACCACCCACCAACGCAGCACAGAAACCAGCCAACAAGACGCACGCATCCGCGTGGGCACGGGGTGCCCACCGTACGATCAACGTTACCGGCAGGCTCAATGCCCCTGCGGCAACAACACCAAAAATATCAGCGCGCAGCCAGCCAGCAATGCCGCCTGCAACCCGAACACAATCGCAGGAATACGCAGCTCTTCCGGGATTTTCATGGCAAGTCCTCCCAACGAAAAACCAACCTGGGAGCCCTTAGCCTACGCCACCCGACAAGCACCGGCGCACGCTAGCCCTTGAACAATCGTACTCAGGAAACCTTCGTCTCAGCCTCGTTCGCCGGCAATTCCCGCACCACCCTGAGCCCCACGATATCGTTCGACATCACCGCCGAGAACCCGTTGCGCAGCGCCGAGCGCAGGTAGCGCGGGTTGTACAGCCACGAGCCGCCGCGCAGGATCCGCCGCGCCCGGTCGCCGCCCTCTTCCCAGGCGCTGCCGTCCAGCGGCGCGCCTTCGTAACTGTCGTGCATCACGTCCTGCACCCATTCCCAGACGTTGCCGTGCATGTCGTGCAGGCCCCAGGGATTCGGCGGGAATTGCGTCACCGCCGTGGTGCCGCGCCGGTATTCGCCGCGCACGCCGCCGTTGTAGGTGAAGTTGCCGTCGTAGTTCGCCAGGTCGGTGCTGATGCTGTCGCCGAAGCTGAAAGCGGTCCTGGTGCCGGCGCGGCAGGCATATTCCCACTCGGCTTCGCTTGGCAGGCGGTAGCGCTGGCCGGTGCGTTCCGACAGCCAGGCGAGATAGCGCCCGGCATCGATCCAGGACACGCCCACCACCGGATGCATCTCGCTCTGCGGGAAGCCCGGCGCCGCCCAGTTGACGTCGCCATCGGACTGCCAGCCGGTCGCCTCGACAAAGGCGCGCCATTCGCCCACCGTCACCGGATAGCGGCCCAGCGCGAACGGGCGTGCGATGCCGACCCAGAGCTGGGGCGTCTCGCGCGCCAGCCAGTTCTTCTGGGCGCCGGCGGCCATCGCGATCTTGCGTTCGTGTTCGGGTGAGCCCATCTGGAAGCGGCCCGCGCGCAGCACCACCAGTTCCGGGCCCTGGGCGCTGCCGTCGAGGAAGCGGTCGCGCATCAGGATGGCTTGCGGCGCCGGCTTTGCCGCGTCCGTCGCCGGCGCGTCCTTCGTCTCGGCGGCCTTGGCGCGCGCCTTTTCCTGCTCGGCCAGGTAAGCCGCCGCTGCCCTGGCCTGCAAGACCTTGCGCTGGGCGTCGTCCTGGGCCTGGCGCGCCTTGGCCACTTCCTCGGCCTGGCGCGCGCGCAACTGTTCGCGCAAGGCTTCGCGCCGTGCGCGGCGGGCTTCCTCCGCCTCCTGGCGCTCGCGGCGCTGCTGTTCGCGGCGTGCGCGCTCGGCCGCGGCCTGGGCGGCGACGGCGGCCGCCGCTTCGGCGCGCGCGCGTTCGCTCAGCGGACGCGGCGGCCGTGGCGCTTCGGCAGGCTGGCTTGGCGGCGCTTCGGCCGGCGCAGCGATCGCTGCCGGCTCCTCGGCGACGGTGTCGGGGGCCTTCCGGTCGACCGGTTCATGCACAACGGCGCCGGCCAACGCCAGGCGCGCCAGCAGCGCCGACACGCTCTCCGGACGCTCGGCCGGATCGCTCGCCAGGCCGCTGCGTAAGACCTGCCACTGCGCGTCGTCGAGCGCTGGCGGCTGCGCGAGCGCGCCAGCCGGCAGCGCACCGCCGACCATCTGGTAGACCATCGCCGCCACCGCGTACACATCCAGCGTGCGCGCCGGCGTCAGGCCCGGCGTGACCGCTTCCGGCGCGCGGTAGCCGGGCGTGCCCGACACGGCCGGCGCCTCCAGCGGCGACACGGCGCCCTGGCGCGCACGCGCGGCGATGCCGAAGTCGAGCAGCTTGACCTCGCCCTTGGCCGTGACGAACACGTTGGCCGGCTTGATGTCGCGATGGACCAGGCGGTGCCGGTCCCAGGCATAGTCCAGGGCATCCGCCACCGGGCGCAGCAGCGCCAACGCACGGTCCAGCGCCAGCGGCGCTTCGCGCGCCAGCAAGGCGTCGAGGTCCTCGCCCTCCAGGCATTCCATGATCACGAAATAGCTGGACGTGGCCGGGTCCTGGGCCCAGTCGTACACGCGCACGATGTGCTCGTGGGCCAGGCGCCGCGCGCGCGTGGCTTCCTGCACCAGCAGCTTGGCGTGGCCCGCGCTCTCGGTCAGTTCCGGCGACAGGATCTTCAGCGCGACTTGGGCGCTGTGGCCCAGCTCCGCGTGCGTCGCCAGGTCGGTTGCCTGCCACACCTGGCCCATGCCGCCATGCGCGATCAGGCGTTCGAGCCGGTAGCGGCGGTTGGCCGGGCCGACCTGCTGGCCTTGCATCAGCCCCAGTTCGGTACCGCGCGGTGCGGGCGCGCGTGGTTCGGCGGCGGGCGCCGCCTCCGGCAGCGCGTGCGCCGCATCGAGGATCGCGTTCTTGCGCTGGTCGAACTCCTGGCGGCTCAGCAAGCCGTCGTCGTGCAGGGCGCGCAGTTCGCGGATCTTGTCGATGGCAGTCTGCATCGGTGTTCAGTCCTGCAAACCTGCGCCGCAGGCCGCGCAGAAGCGGTCGCCGTCGCGCGCCGGATGGCCGTTGGCGCAGCGCCGGGTGTCCGCCACCGCGCCCGCTACCTGGGCCTGCGCATGCAGGGCGGCCTTGTTGACGTCGTTCTGCAGGGTCAGCAGGTCGACCTGATGCTGCCGGTCCTTGTCGACCTCGGCGTCGCGGCGCGCCTGTTCCTGCCGCACGGCGTCCTGGGCCAGGCTTGCCGCATCGAGCGCGCTCAGTGCCCCGCCGGCCTGTACCACGCCGGCCAGCGCCGCCAGCTGGGCCGCGTCCATGGTCGCGTGCACGCGGGTCTTCATGTAGTCGGCCAGCACGGCGGCGTTCGGCGCGGCGGCCACGGCCAGCTTGGCGCTGTCGTCCATGCGGCTGATCGACTCGTTGCGCGCGATCTCGATGCGCGCCAGTTCCAGCGCGTGTTCCAACTGGGCCGCGCGTTCGGCGCGCTCGTGGCCGAGGCGGCGCAGCTCCTGCTGCCAGGCCGCTTCCTGCTCGGCGCGGCGCTGCGCATGCTCGCGTTCCTGCGCCATCAGCTCGACTTCTTTCGCGCGCTGGGCCTGGCGGTGTTCGGCCTCGATCGTGCGCAGCAGCTTTTCGTGCTGGGCGATGGCCTCCTGCTGGCCGCCCTCGCGTTTCAAGGCATCGATCTTTTGCGCCATGCGCTCGGCTTCGAGGTTTTCGGCGCGCTGCAGTTCACGCAGGCGCTGCCCGCCGGCCAGCTCTTCCCACTCCTGTTCGCGCTCGGCGGCGCGGCGGCGCGCGGCGTTCGCCAGCACCACCAGCGCCAACTGGGCCGCGTGCTCTTCCTCGTCGATGGCGCGGGCGCGCTGCGCCGCCAAATCCTCGGCCGCACGCAGGCGCGCCAGCTCCTCGCGCTGGCGCGAAGCATCCTCGATCTCCTTCGCCTGCTCGACCTTGTTGCGAATCTGCTGGATCAGCAGGGTCTGCGAAAAACGCTGCTGCGCCAGCTGGCGCGATTGCAGCGCTTCCTGCTTCGCCACTTCCAGCGCGCCGCGCATGCGGATCGCCGCCAGTGCCTGCAGCTCGCGCCATTCGGCCGCCTCGACGGCGCGTTCGCCGCGCCGCTTGGCGAAATCATGCTCCACCTCGGCCAGCACTTCGCCGGCGCCGCGGGCGATGGCTTCGCGCCGCGACTTCGACTCGGCCACGCGCGCATACAAATCGATCTCGCGCGCGCGCAGGGCTTGCGCACGCTCGGCGTTGGCCAGCGTGCCTTCGGCGCGGTCGAGCGACTCGGTCTGGCGCAGTTCCAGGCGACGCAGGCGCAATCTCGCTTCGTGCTCCTCGTGGCGCAGGCGCTTCCATTCCTGTTCGTCGTAGAGTTCGTCGAGCTGGCGCGCATGCTCCATCTGCACGCGGCGCTCGTCGGCGGCCAGCCACAGCGTGCCGATGCGCGCGCGGTTGGCGTCGAATTTATCGTGACGCAGCGCCAGGGTCTCGACACCGGCCACGCCCAGGCCGTACGAGGCCAGCAACAGGCGCAGCGCGCCTTGCAGGCGCTCGTCGAATTGCGGGCGCAGGTCGCGGTTGTCGGCCATCTCGCGCAACGACTGGGCGCCGACGAATTCCGCCGCCAACTGGCGCACCGCCGGGGCCAGCAGTTCGCGCAGTTGCGCGCTGCCGACCACACCCGGCATGGTCATGAAGTGGCGCGCAAAGGCCGGCACGTTTTCCACGCGCAGGCTGACGGTGAAGCGCGCCGCCACTTTCAAATGCTCGACGGTTTCCAGGTCGTCGAACGCGAATTCCACCGGCAGCGCATTCGTGCGCGTGATCAGGATCTCGGCATGGCTGTCGCGCAGCAGGTGGTTCAGGCGCGTGAAGAAGCCTTCGATCTCGTATTCGCCTTGCGGCACCTCGGTGGATTGGTCACCCTGCAGGATGTAGGCGCGCGCGGTGGCTGGCACGCGCAGGGTCTTCACGAACAGGCCGGACAGCGCGTTCACGCCGAAGAACACGGCGAGTTCGTCGGGACCGGCGACCCAGCGGTTCTCAACCAGCACCGGTTTGTTGCGCGGCGCGCCCAGCGTGATGCCGCAGGCCGCGCAATAGCCGGCGCCACCCGCATTCTTGTGCTCACAGCGCGGGCACCGCGTGCCGCCAAAACCGAACATCTGGAACATGATCCGACTCCATCCTTTTGTCTAACCCCAAGCCCGGCGATTCTAGCAGCCGGGAGCCCGGCAATACCCTGCGCACACGGGTGTTGCGTGCTTTCCTTCTCAGATAATGCCGATCCGCTCGACGCAGGCCAGGCTCGCGCCCTTGGCCCGCAGCGCGTCGCGCAGCCCGGCCGGCAGCCCCGCCTCCCAGGCGCGCGGCAGCAAGACGCGGTCGCCAGGCGCCGCCTCGCGCTCGATCAGCGCGCACTTCGGTGCCAGCCCTTCCACGCTGTCCACCTGGCCGGCGTGCCAGGCGCTTGAACAGCCGCTGGCGATGATGCGCCCGCGCGGCACGAATTCGCGCCCGCGCGCCAGGCGGTCGGCCAGCACCAGCGCCAGCTCATACGAATTGCCGTGCAGGCCGTCCTGGCCGAAGCGCACCGTGGTGCGCCAGCCCGGCGCCGACTCGCCGTCGAAGTGACGCGCCCCGGCCAGGACCTGGCGCACGGCGTGCTGGCGTGCGCTGTCCAGGCCGGGCACGGCGATGGCTTCGTCGTCCGCCGTGCCCGCATCAAGCGGATACACGCTGACCTCGACCCAGCACAGGCTGTCGTTGATGCCGCCGCTGTGCAGCGGGAACCAGGCACGCGCGCTCGACACCGCATCGGCCACATCGGGCTGGCCGGTCAGGGCGCCGAGGTGACGCAATCCTTGCGGCCCGCCGAGCAGCGCACCAATCGGCGTGTTCTTCGTGTCGTACCCGTCGATGCGGCCGCGCTGCCATTGCTCCGACCAGCCCAGCGCAAGCGTCTGCGGGCGCAGCGGCAGCAGGTCGCGCACGGCGCGGTCAGCCAGCACCACGGCCAGCTCCCAGTCGCGCTCCTGGGCGCCGGGTGCGCGGTCCATGCTGATCACGACCTGGTCGCGGCTGTCGTGGCGCGCTTCGGTATGACGCGCCAGGCGCGCCACTTCCTGCATGCGCGCGGCGATTGCCGGCGCACCCGGCGCGCTGCACTTGATGTCGGCACGGCCGCCACGCGGACGGCGCGTGGCCGTGATGGTGACGATGCCGCCGTCGGCCAGCAGGCTGCGGCACACCGCTTCGCTGATCTGTTCAGTCATGCGGCCTCCTGCGGCGCCACCAGCTTGCGCTCATGGGTTGCCTGTTCGAGATTGGCGACGATGCGGTCGGCTTCGTCAAACAAGGCTTCGAGACCCTTGTCCTCGGCCAGTTCGAAGCGCGCCAACAAGGCCCAGGCTTCGTCGAGCGCGGCGGCCGCCGCCACGCTGTGGCGGGCACGGCGCAGTTGCTGGTCCATGGCCAGCGGCTGGCCGGGTGCGGCCAGCGCCAGCGACGGCATCGTGCTCGCCGCCAAACAGACCAGGTCGAGGCGCTGCAGCAGCGACTGCTGTTGGCGGAACAAGGCCTGGCCGCTCGGCAGCGCCGCCTGGCGCACGCGGCACATCAGGCAAGGCAGTTCGAGGAAGAGGCGGCGCAGCGCGCGCGCGTCTGTCACCGCCGGGTCGAACGCTTGTTTCTGCCCGGTGGGCTGAAGGACGGGCGCCGTTGCCGGCTCCGTGGCGAGGAAGGGTTCGTCCGCGACGTGGACGGCGCGCATACGCAGTTCTTGTGCGAAATCGCGGCTGGCGCGCAGGTCGACCGGCACGCAATCGTCGACCGTGACGCCGAAGCGCGTGTACAGCAGCTGGTTCAATCTGGCGCGGAAGGCATTCCATTCGTCGAGCGTCGTGCAGGGCGGCAGGTCGAGGTTGCCCTGTGCGGGTTCGCGCTGCGGGGCCTCCTCGATGCGCGCCGAGAAATCGGCCAGCAGCAGGTCGCC
>DAMABW010000168.1:0-2645 GCA_031999925.1 Massilia sp.
GGCCGCAACCCAGGAGCAGGCCGACCACGCCTGCACGCTGGTAAGGGTAGAGTACGAGACCGAGCCGGCGGTCACCTCGCTGGAGGCGGCGAAGGCGCGCGGCAGCGAGCCGGGCGCCTTCATGGGCGAGCCGCTCAAGAAGGAAGTGGGCGATGCCGAAGACCGGCTGGCGCGCGCCGCGCACAAGGTCGACGCCGTGTACCGCACGCCGCGCCACAGCCACAATGCGATCGAACTGCATGCGGTAACGGTGGCCTGGGAAGGCGATACCCTGCGCCTGCACGACGCTACCCAGGCCGTTGCCCACACGGCCTGGTCGCTGGCCCAGGTGTTCGGCCTGAAGGAAGAGCAGGTGCGCGTCAGCTCGCCCTTCGTTGGCGGCGGCTTCGGCGGCAAGACCCTGTGGCGGCACCAGGTGCTGGCGGCGGCCGCATCCAGACTGGCGGGGCGGCCGGTGCGCCTGACCCTGTCGCGCGCCGGCGTCTACCGCGTCGTCGGTGGACGCGCGCCGACCGAACAGCGGGTCGCCATCGGCGCCGACGCCGACGGCAAGTTCGAGGCCATCGTCCATACCGGGACCACGGTCATGTCGCCGAATAACGAATTCCCGGAACCCTTCATCCTGGCGACGCAATGCATGTACGGCGCCGAGAGCTTCAAGCTCGACGTGGAAGCGGTGCGCATGGACATGCTGGCGAATACCTTCATGCGCGCCCCGGGCGAGGCGGTCGGCACCTTCGCCCTCGAATGCGCGGTCGACGAACTGGCCGAACGCCTGGACATCGACCCGGTCGAACTGCGCATCCGCAACGAGCCTGAGAAGGACCCGATCGAAGGCAAGCGCTTCTCGTCGCGCCACCTGGTGGCCGCCTGGCGCATGGGCGCCGAGCGCTTCGGCTGGGATGCGCGCCAGGCCAGGCCGGGCATGCGCCAGGAAGGCGAGTGGCTGGTGGGCCTGGGCTGCGCCGCCGCTACCTATCCCTACCACCGCATGCCGGGCGGCGCGGCGCGCATCACCTTGCGCCGCGATGGCAGCGCGCACATCGCATTCGCCGCCCATGAGATGGGCATGGGCACTTCGACCACGCACGCGATGGTCGCTGCCGAACGCCTTGGCCTGGCGCTGGAACAGGTAACGGTGGCCTACGGCGATTCGACGCTGCCGGGCATGATCCTCGCCGGCGGCTCGCAGCAGACCGCCTCGGTCGGTCACGCGGTAATTGCGGCCCAGCGCGCACTGGTAGCGAAGCTGCTCGAACTCGCGCCGAAGGAATCCGCGCTGCACGGCCTGGCGCCCGACGACCTGGCCGCGCGCGACGGCGGCCTGTGCAAGCGCGACGAACCCCAGCGCTTCGACACCTATGCCGCGCTGCTCGAACGCGCCGGCCAGGAAGAGCTGAGCGCCGAAGGCGAAGCGCCGCCGCCGCTTGAGTACATGCACTGGTCGATGCATTCCTACGGCGCCATCTTCTGCGAAGCGCGCGTCAACACGGTCACGGGCGAAACGCGCATTACCAGACTGCTCGGCGCCTACGATTGCGGGCGCGTGGTCAACCCGAAGACGGCCACCAGCCAGTTCCGCGGCGGGATGATCATGGGGATGGGCATGGCGCTGATGGAGGAAACCGGCTTCGACGAGCGCAACGGCCGCATCATGAACCCCAGCCTGGCCGAGTACCACGTGCCGGTGCACCTGGACGTGCCCGAGATCGAGGTGATCTGGACCGACATCGCCGACCCGCACGCACCGATGGGGGCGCGCGGCATCGGCGAGATCGGCATCACGGGCACGAGTGCGGCGGTCGTGAATGCGATCTACAACGCCTGCGGCAGGCGGGTGCGCGATTTGCCGGTGACGCTGGACAAGCTGGTGGACTGACAGGGGCCCGACCGGGCGCGCTCAGAGTTCGCGCACCCAGATGTTGCGGAAGCTGACCGCGTCGCCATGGTCCTGCAGCTTGATCGGCGCGGGACCATGGGCGCGGTAGAAAGGCTTGCCGGTATAAACCGTTTCACCCTGCAGGGCGACGTGGTTCTGCACCAGCACGCCGTTATGCAGCGCCGTCAGGTAGGCGGGCGACACCAGGGTGCCGTCCGGTGAGAAACGCGGCGCGGTCCAGATGACGTCGTAGCGCTGCCATTCGCCCGGCGCGGCGCAGGCGTTCACCAGCGGCGGGGTCTGCTTGTAGATGCTGGCAGCCTGGCCGTTCACATAGGTCTTGTTGTCGGCGCAGTCGAGGATCTGCAATTCGTAGCCGCGTCCATCGCCGGTGGAGGCGAGGAACAGGCCGCTGTTGCCGCGCGCCTGGCCAGTGCCGCCGAGCGTGGCCGGCACGCGCCATTCGAGGTGGAGCTGGTAGTCGGTGAACAGGCGCCGGGTCTGGATGTCGCCGGCGCCGCGCACGCTGAGCACGCCGTCGGCCACGGTCCAGCCGGCGGGCTGGCCAGGCGATGTCGCCGACGCCCATTCGCGCAAGTCCTTGCCGTCGAACAGGACGATGGCATCCGATGGTGCGCCGGTGAGGGACGCCGGCGCGACGCGCCTGGGTTCCGGCGACCAGACTTCGGTGTCTTTCGGATCGGGCTGAGCGGTGTTCTGGGCGCTGGATGGCAGCATGAATGACAGGCCGATAAAGGCGAAACCG
>DAMABW010000168.1:2655-9183 GCA_031999925.1 Massilia sp.
TGTTTTCATGCGCGGCGTTGCATGTCGTGAGAAGCCGGAAAGCATACCACGCGCGGCCTGTTCACTTCCCGCTGCAGCGCGGGCAAATCCCCTTGATCAGCAAATCCACTTCCTGGCTGGTGAAGCCTTCCGGCATCTTCACGCGGCGCGGCAGGGGCGTGTCGTTGAAGCAGGTGACCGAATCGCAGCCGGTGCACTGGAAGTGGGCGTGGCGCCCTTGCCGGTGCCCGCGCCAATGCCGGTACCGACGCTTCTTTCCATCCCGGAGTTTTGTATCGAAAGTTTTCCCGCGACGTTTTAGTGTTGCTGTGGAAATATTTCTATGGCAAGGTTCCCTCAACACGCAGACGATCTCGTCTCCGTGATTCCACCATATCGACAGTACGGAGAAACGGTTTATGCAGCAAAAGCACCTGTTATGCGGCCTGGTCGGCGCCACGCTCGCCCTCGGCGCCACGGTCATCCCGGCCGCGGCAGCCACTGCCCCGGCCAGTGCACCGGCCCCGAGCGCCTACAACCAGCCGCCAAAGGAAATCCTCGACGTGATGCGCGCGCCGGCTTCGCCGACGCCGTCGCTGAGCCCGAAGCGCGACAAGCTGATGCTGGTCACGATGGAGGAATACCCGTCGATCGCCAAGGTCGCCACGCCTTTCCTGCGCCTGGCGGGCGTGCGCATCGAACCGGGCAACCATAGCCAGCACGACACGCCGGGCGGCTACGGCATTCCGCCTTGCGTCAGCGCGATCGACCTGGTGCAGGTGGCCGACGGCAAGCAGACGGCGGTCAAGCTGCCGGCCGGCGCCTGCCCGCGCCGCCCCGTGTGGAGCGCCGACGGGCAGCGCTTCGCCTTCGAGAACATCACGAACGAGGCGGTCGAGTTGTGGGTCGGCGACGCCAAAACCGGCGCCGTGCGCCGCCTGCCCGGCGTACGCCTGAACCAGATGTTCGGCGACCAGATGCAGTGGATGCCCGACCAAAAGACCCTGCTGGTCAAGCTGGTGCATGCGCAAAAGGCGCCGCCGCCCGCGCCGCCGGGCTCCGACGGTCCCGGCATCCAGGAGTCCCTGGGCGCCACCGGCCAGAGCAGCACCTACGAAAACCGCGATACCCTGCGCAACCGCCACGACGAAGCCCTGTTCGAACACTACGGCAAGTCGCAGTTGGCGCTGGTCGATGCCGCCAGCGGCAAGATCACCCCGGTGGGCAAGCCCGGCCTGTACGAAGAACTCGACGTGGCGCCGGATGGCCGCCATGCGGTCGTGACCGAAATCCGTCCGCCGTATTCCTATGTCACCACCTTCGACCGCTTCCCGAAACAAATCGATGTGTGGGACCTGGCGGCAGGCAAGGGCAAGAACGCGAATCCGGTCGTGCGCGACATCGCCGCGCTGCCGCTGGCCGACCGTGTGCCGAACCGCGGCGTGCCGACTGGCCCGCGCAACTTCACCTGGCGCCCGACCGAGGCGGCGACCCTGGTCTGGGCCGAAGCGCTCGACGGCGGCGACCCGAAGGCGCAAGCCGCGCAGCGCGACAAGCTGATGATGCTGAAGGCGCCGTTCAAGGACGCGCCGAAGGAAATCGTGCGCACCGAGCAGCGTTATGCCGGCTTGAGCTGGAGCGAGCAGCCGGGCGTGGCCATGCTGTCGGACTACGACGTGAACCGCAAGTGGTACCGCACCTGGCAAATCAACGTCGATGACGCCCAGAACTCGCGCCGCCTGGTCTGGGACATGTCGAGCGACGAAAAGTACGCGAATCCGGGTACGCCGGTGCGCCGCACGCTGGCGAACGGCTTCTCGGTGATCCGCCAGGACGGCGACACCATCTATCTGTCCGGCGCCGGTTCCTCGCCAGCGGGCGACCGTCCTTTCCTGGACAAGTTCGACCTGAAGACCCAGAAGGCCGAGCGCCTGTACCGCAGCACGGGCACCTCGTACGAGCAGTTCATCGGCTTTGCCAACGACGACACGCGCCGCTTGCTGACGTGGTACCAGTCGGCCGCCGAAACGCCGAACGCCTTTGTACGCACGGTCGGCGCCGCGACGGGCGCCGCCGCCGGCGAGCCATCCTACGCCTCGACGGGCGTGGCGCTGACCCATCTGCTCGATCCGTCGCCGCAGGTGCGCGAGATCAAGAAGCGCCTGGTGAAGTACAAGCGCGCCGACGGTGTCGACTTGTCGTTCACGCTGTACACGCCGCCCGGCTACAAGGAAGGCACGCGCCTTCCGACCATCCTGAACGCCTATCCGCTCGACTACGCCGACGCCTCGAAAGCAGGGCAGACCACCGGCTCGCAAGCCACCTTCACGCGCCTGCGCCAGTACCGCCTGCTCCTGCTGTCGGGCTACGCCATCATCGACAGCGCCGCCTTCCCGATCGTCGGCGACCCGCGCAAGGCCTACGACACCTACACCGAGCAGCTGGTGGCGAACGCCAAGGCCGCCGTCGACGAAGCCGTGCGCCTGGGCGTGACCGACCCCGACCGCGTGGGCGTGACCGGCCATAGCCACGGCGCGCTGATGACGGCGAACCTGCTGGCCCACTCGACCCTGTTCAAGGCCGGCGCGGCGACCAGCGGCTCGTACAACAAGTCGCTCACGCCTTTCGGCTTCCAGAACGAGCGCCGCTCGGTGTGGGAAGCACCCGACGTCTACACCAAGGCATCGACCTTCTTCTACGCCGACAAGCTGAAGACGCCGCTCCTGATCGTGCACGGCGGCGACGACGCCAACCCAGGCACCACGCCGCTGCAGTCGACCAAGCTGTATGAAGCGATCCGCGGCAACGGCGGCACCACGCGCCTGGTGATGCTGCCGTACGAGCCGCACTGGTACGCGGCGCGCGAGTCGAACGAACAGCTGGTGTACGAGATGCTGCGCTGGTTCGACAAGTATGTGAAGAACGCGCCGGCTGGCGCCGGGGCAGCGACGGCAACCGCCAACCCGTAATAGCGGCCGGGGTCACAGCCGGGGTCAGGTCTGACATTCGGACACGGCCCCAGCTGTAGTCCCGCACGAAACCGCTACAAATCTCTGCCGCAGGCGCATAATGGCCGTGTCTTCTCAGGAGGAACCGGATGCGCGACGCCATCATCATCGGAGCCGGCCACAATGGCCTGGTCTGTGCCTTCTACCTGGCGCGCGCCGGGTTGAAGGTCACCGTACTCGAACAGCGCGCGGTCGTCGGCGGCGCCGCCGTCACCGAGGAATTCCACCCCGGCTTTCGCAATTCGGTCGCCGCTTACACGGTCTCCCTGCTCAACCCCAAGGTCATCCGCGACATGAACCTGGCCGGACACGGCCTGCGTGTGGTCGAGCGGCCGCTGTCGAACTTCCTGCCTCTGGAAGACGGACGGTATGTAAAGCTCGGTGCCGGCAAGACCGCGCAGGAGGTCGCCAAATTCTCGCAGCGCGACGCCGATCGCCTCGACGACTACGCCCGGAACCTCGACAGCGCCGCCGACCTGCTGCGCGAACTGGTGCTGCAAACGCCGCCCAACCGGGTGCAGGGCGGCTGGCTCGCCGCGCTGCCGGAACTGATCAAGGCCGGCAAACTCGGTAACCGCATGCGCGCGCTCACGCTCGAGGCCCAGCGCGAACTGCTGGACCTGTTTACCAAATCCGCCGGCGACTACCTGGACGGCTGGTTCGAGAGCGCGCCGATCAAGGCGGCCTATGGCTTCGACAGCGTGGTCGGGAATTTCGCCAGCCCCTACACGCCCGGCTCGGCCTATGTGCTGCTGCACCACGTGTTCGGCGAAGTGAACGGAAAGAAGGGCGCCTGGGGCCATGCGGTCGGCGGCATGGGCGCCATCACGCAGGCGATGGCGCGGGCGGCGCAAGCGCTGGGCGTGGAGATCCGCCTGGACGAAGGCGTGCGCGAGGTGGTGCTGGAGAAGGGCAGCGCCGGCGGCGTCGTTACCGCCAGGGGCAAGCGGCTCGATGCCAGTGTGGTCGTCTCGAACCTGAATCCGCGCCTGCTCTATACAAAGCTGGTCGATCCGGGCGCGCTGCCGGCCGACTTCCTGCGCCGCATGGGGGCCTGGCGCTGCGGCTCGGGCACCTTCCGCATGAACGTGGCGCTGTCCGAACTGCCGAGCTTCAGCTGCCTGCCCGGGAAGGAGGCGGCCGAGCACCACGGCAGCGGCATCATCATCGCGCCCAGCCTGCGCTACATGGAGCGCGCCTACCACGAGGCGCGTGCGGATGGCTGGTCGAGCCAGCCCATCGTCGAGATGCTGATCCCGTCCACGCTCGATCCAAGCCTGGCGCCGCCCGGCCAGCACGTGGCCAGCCTGTTTTGCCAGCACGTGGCGCCCACACTGCCCGACGGCGCCAGCTGGGACGACCACCGCGAAGAGGTGGCCGACCTGATGATCGCCACCGTCGACCGCTGGGCGCCGAATTTCAAGCGCGCGGTGCTCGGCCGCCAGATCATGAGCCCCCTCGACCTGGAACGGACCTTCGGCCTGGTTGGCGGCGACATCTTCCACGGCGCACTCGGGCTCGATCAGTTGTTCGCGGCGCGCCCGATGCTGGGCCACGCCGACTACCGTGGCCCGATTCCCGGCCTGTACACCTGCGGCGCCGGCACCCATCCCGGCGGCGGCGTCACCGGCGCGCCGGGGCATAACGCCGCACGCGAAGTGCTGCGCGACGTGCACAGGAGCCGCGCATGAGGGCGGTGCTGCTCGCCGTGGCGCTGGCGGCGGCAGGCGCCGCATCTACAGCATTCGCCGAAGCCCGGCCGGCCGTCGACCTGGTCTACCGCAACGGCTACGTCTATACGGTCGATGCGCAGGACAGCGTGCAGCAGGCGCTCGCGGTACGCGCCGGCCGCATCGTCTATGTCGGGAACGACAGCGGCGCCACGGCCTTCATCGGCAAGAAGACCCGCGTCGTCGACCTGCACGGCCGCATGCTGATGCCGGGCCTGGTGGACGCCCACATGCATCCGCAATCCGGGGGCAGCCGCCTGCTCAACTGCAGCCTGGACTACCTGCGACTCACGGTGCCGCAGTTCCAGGCACGCATCCAGGCTTGCCTCGACCGCGACAAGGGCGCGTCGCCCGAGCGGCCGCTGCTGGTGGTGAACTGGTTCCAGCAGGGGATGCAGCCCGATGGCGCCGGCACCACGGCGGCCACCCTCGACAGCTTGAAGACGCAGCGCCCGGTCATCGTGCGCTCGTCGTTCGGCCACTCGGTGCAGATCAACTCCCGTGCCATCGCCATGGCCGGCATCCGGCGCGACACGCCCGACCCCGTCGGCGGCAAGATCGTGCGCGATGCGCGCGGCGAAGCGACCGGCATGCTGGAAGACGCGGCCCAGGACCTGGCGATGCGCTTCGTGCCGGCCCTGAACGCGCGCGAGAACCTGGCCGCGTCAAAAGCCGCGCTGAAGGCGATGCGCCGCCAGGGCATCACCAGCTTCCTCGACGCCTGGACCGATCCCGAGACGCTGACCGCGTTCACCGCCTTGCAGCGCCAGGGTGAGCTGACCGCGCGCGGCCACTTCGCGGTGCTGATCGACCTGGACAAGGGCGCCACGCCGCAGGCCGCCGTCGCCGATCTGCTGCAACAGCAAAAACAGTTCGACCAGGGGCCGACCCGGCCGGCGCCGTCGATACAGGTGCGTCACGCCAAGCTGTTCATGGACGGCGTGATCGCGGCGCCCGCGTTCACCGGCGCGATGCTGGCGCCTTATCTGGTCAACCGCGGCGGCGAGGAAAGGCCGGAATGGCAGCCCGGCCCGTCGAACGGCCCGCCGGGCTATTTTTCGGCGCCGGCCCTGCGCGCCACGCTGGGCGAACTGGCGCGTGCCGGCATCGACGCGCATATCCACGCCGACGGCGACCGCGCGGTGCGCGAATCGCTCGACGCCATCGCGGCCCTGCGCGCCACGCCGAAGGGAAGGGGCATGCGGCCGGCCCTGGCGCATGCCGAGATCGTCGACCCGGCCGACTATCCGCGCTTCGCCCGGCTCGGCGTGACGCCGGTCCTGTCGTTCCAGTGGGCCAAGCCGGCGCCGGACACGGTTGGCGCCCTGCAGCCGTATCTCGGCCCGGCGCGCTACGCGCTTGTGCAGCCGCAGGCCGTACTGCGGCAGGCCGGCGCCCGCGTCGCCTACGGCAGCGACTGGCCGGTCGATCCGCTCGATGCCTGGTTCGCGCTGAAGGTGGCCGTTACGCGCACGGCGGCGCCCGACGCCGGACCCGAGTACGCCGGCCGCCTGACGGCCCAGCCGGGCATGCCGCTCGCCGCCGCCCTGCGCGCAGCCACGATCGACGCCGCCTGGACGCTGCGCCAGGAAACGGTCACCGGTTCGCTGGAAACCGGCAAACTGGCCGACCTCATCGTGCTCGACCGCCAGGTGTTCGACATTCCCGAGGAGGACATCGCCAACACCAGGGTGTTGCAGACTGTCGTGGGGGGCAAGGTGGTGTACGAGTCTGGCGCGTTGCGCCGCGATCCGGCGCGGCCCGGCAACGGTGCGGAGGGCTGTGTGATCGGATGCTAGACTTTGCATTCA
>DAMABW010000169.1:0-9182 GCA_031999925.1 Massilia sp.
GTCGGCCTTGGCCGCCTTGCGCCGGCGCGGCTGCAGCAAGCCCTGGGCCGCCAGGTGCAGGGCGCGGGCGCCGTCCATGGAAAGATGCAATACGCTCATCACAATATTCTAATGACGTTTGGCCATTGCCCGCGGCGCTAGCCGGACATTTTTTTGTGGCCGGGCGCGACCTGCGTTATAGTTCAGCCGACGCAGTAGATCCCATCCCCCCTGTTCCCGACTCCCGATTCCCGACTCCCCCATGCGGCTGTTGCACACTTCCGACTGGCATCTCGGCCAGACCCTGCACAATTACGACCGGACCTACGAACACCAGTGCTTCCTCGACTGGCTGCTCGACACCATCGTGAGCGAAGAGGCCGACGCCCTCCTGATTGCCGGCGATATCTTTGACAACGCCAATCCATCGTCCGCCGCCCAGCGCCAGCTCTACGGTTTCCTGCAGCGGGCCAAGGCGCGCACGCCGCACCTGCAGATCGTCGTCATCGCCGGCAACCACGATTCGCCGGGCCGCCTGGAAGCGCCGGGACCGCTGCTGGAAGCGCATGGCACGACCGTGATCGGCAATGTGGTGCGCGGCCGCGACGGCGTCATCGATCTCGAACGCCTGCTGGTGCCGCTGCGCGACCGCGACGGCAACATCAAGGCCTGGTGCCTCGGCATCCCCTTCCTGCGCCCGGGCGACGTGCCACGCGTGGAAGTCGAGGGCGACGCTTACCTGAACGGTATCGCCGCGCTCTACCGCCAGGCCTTCGAACTGGCGACGTCGCGCCGTGAAGAAGGCCAGGCCATCCTGGCGATGGGCCACTGCCACATGGTCGACGGCCAGTCCTCGCAGGACTCCGAGCGCCGCATCGTAATCGGCGGCACCGAGGCGCTGCCGGCGTCGATGTTCGACCCGGAGATCGCGTATGCGGCGCTGGGCCACCTGCACCTGGCCCAGCGCGTCGGCAAGAAGGAGCACCTGCGCTATTGCGGCAGCCCGCTGCCGCTGTCGTTTGCCGAAGTCGGCTACCAGCACCAGGTGCTGCGCATCGACCTCGACGGCGCGGTGGCGCGCGAAGTCACGCCTATCCATGTGCCGCGTGCCGTCGAGATGCTGCGCGTGCCCGCCAAGCCGGCGCCGCTGGCCGAGGTGCTGGCCGCGCTGGAGTCGCTGGCACTCGATCCCGATTTGCCGCCCGCCTGCCATCCCTACCTGGAAGTGCGGGTGCTGCTCGACGGCCCCGAGCCCGGCCTGCGTGCGCAAGTGGAAGCGGCGATCTCCGACAAGCCGGTGCGCCTGGCGAAGATCGAGCCGACCCGCAAGCTTGTTACCGGCGAGGCGGCCGAAGCGCTGACCCTGGACCAGTTGGCCCAGCTGCAGCCCGATGACATCTTCAAGCGCCTGTGGCAGCAGCGCTATGGCGAGGATGCGCCCGACGACCAGCTCTCGGCCTTTTCCGAGCTGATGATGCCCGGCGACAGGGAGGACGCATGAAGATCCTGCGCATCGCCGGACGCAACCTGGCCTCGCTGGCCGGCGACTTCTGCGTCGACTTCGAGGCCGAACCGCTCGCTTCTTCCGGCCTGTTCGCCATCAGCGGCCCGACCGGCGCGGGCAAGAGCACCCTGCTCGACGCGCTCTGCCTGGCTTTATATGGCAATACGCCGCGCCTGCCGAAGAGCGGCGGCCGTGGCGGCAGCGCCCTGCCCGACGCCGGCGGCGACACCGTCTCGACTTTCGATCCGCGCAACCTGCTGCGGCGCGGCACCGCCGAGGGCTATGCCGAAGTCGACTTCGTCGGCAACGATGGCCTGCGCTACCGCGCGCGCTGGAGTGTGCGCCGCTCGCGCAACAAGGCCAGCGGCCTGCTGCAGCCGCCCGCCATGACCCTGCACCGCTTGCCCGAACTCGTGGCCCTGGGCGCGACCAAGACCGAGGCGGCGGCCGAGATCGCCCAGCGCGTCGGCCTGTCGTTCGAGCAGTTCACGCGCTCGGTGCTGCTGGCCCAGAACGAGTTCTCGGCCTTCTTGAAGACCGACGAGAACGAACGCGGCGAACTGCTGGAAACCCTCACCGGCAGCGCCGTCTACAGCGAGATCTCGAAGCGCGCCTACGAGCGCTACAAACTGGAACAGGAAAACGTGCGCCGCATCAGTGCGCGCCTGGCCGACCAGACGCCACTGGCGGCGGAAGCACGCGCCGAACTCGATGCCGCGAAGTTAGCCGCCGAAGCGGCTTTGCAGGCAATCGAGGTGCAGCGCGCGCTGCTGGAAACCCAGCTGCGCTGGCACCAGGAGCGCGACAAGCTGCGCCGCAACGAACTCGATGCCGACGCCGCCCTGGCGCAGGCGCGCGTGCAGTTCGAAGGCGCGCGCGAGCGCCGCATTCGCCTGGCCACGCTCGACGTGGTGCAGGACGCGCGTCCGCTGATGGCGGACCTGGCGCGCTTCGAGAAGGAACGCGTGGAGGCCGAGACCGCGCTCGCCAACGGCCAGCGCGAACTGCAGCGCGTGCAGGACGCGGCGCGCCAGGCGGTGCAGGACGTGATTGCCACTACCGATGCGGTGCACGAGGTCGAAGCCGCGCAACTGGCCGCTGCCCCGCGACTGGACGCGGCCAAGGCGCTCGACGCCACCATCTCCACCCTGCGCGACGCCCACGCCAAGGTGGCCGCGCAACGTGACGACAGCGCGGCGCAGTCTGCAAAGGCACAAACGGCGCTGACCCAGGCCACGCAGCAACGCGACGCCACGCGCGCGCTCGAAGGGCGCAGCGCCGCCTGGCTCGACGCCAACCGCCGCTTCGAGGCCCTGGCCGCCCAATGGCCGCGCTGGGACAAGCTGTTCGGCCAACTGGATGCGGCCGCGCAGGCGAACCATGCGAACGCCGCTCAGCTGGCCAAGGCCGAGCGTGCCCTGCTCGACACCAGCGCCCGCGCCACCGCCAGCAAGGAAGCGGTGCGGGCAGCATCGAACCGCATCGAACAGCAGGAGGCCGCGCGTGCCCACGCCGTGCAGGCGCTGGCCGAGTTCGATCTCGACAGTTTGCTGGAAGCGCGCGCCGGCCTGGAAACGCGGCGCGACGCCCTCGCCGCCGCCGAGAAGCTCTGGCAGGGCTATGCCAGCGCGCGCCAGCGCCTGCAACGCATCGACCTCGAACGCGAAAAGACCGGCGCCGCTCGCCTGGCCGCCGAGACCGCGCTGGCCGCCGCCGTCGACGCCGCGCCAGGTTTGCGCGCCGCCGCCAGCCAGGCACAGGTCGCGCTCAGCGCCGCCGAACTGGCCTGCGCCGCCAAGGTCGAGGACCTGCGCGAGCGGCTGGTCGAGCATGCACCCTGCCCTGTCTGCGGCAGCGAAGACCACCCGTATGCCGCACCCGACGTGCGCCTGCACGCCGTGCTCGACACCCTGCGCGCGCAAGTCGACGAGGTGCGCGCCCGGGTCCAGGCGAATTTGTCGTCCCAGGCCACGCACCGCGCCGAACTGGCGGCCAGCCAGGAACGCCAGGAGCTGCTGGACGAGGAACGCACCGGCCTGCAGGACGACGTGCAGATGCTCGAAGCGGCCTGGGGCAAGCATCCGCTGGCAGCGGAAGCGGCGCCGGAAGCCGCGTCGGGTACCGTACGTGCCGACTGGTTCGCCGCCCAGTTGCAGGACGTGCGCGAAGCCCTGCGCGCGAATGATGTGCAGCAGGGTGCGGCGCGGCGCGCCTTCCAGGCACGCGATGCCGCCCAGGCTGCCTTCGACGCGGCCAACGCCGAATTCAAGCGCGTGCAGGACGCGGCGCAAGTCGCGGCCGCCGCCCAACTGGAAGCCCAGCACGCGCAAAAGACCCTGGCCGCGCAGGCCGAACGCGACACGGCAACGCTGGATGCGCTGCTGGCCGAACTCGACCCGGTGATGTGCGCCTCCTGCGGCGACGGCTGGCAAAGCGGCTGGCGCGCCGATCCCGCCGCCTGGCACCGCGACCGTGCGGGCGAGGCGCAAGCCTGGACGGCGCAGTCGGCGCAACTGGCCGAGCAGCGCGCCGCGCTCGGCACGGTCGAGGCCAACGCACGCGAAACCGCGGTGCATGCCGAGCATGCCGCGCAGGCCGCTGCCGCCGCACAGGAAGCGTTCGCACGCAGCGAGGCCGCCCTGCGCGAGCGCCGCGCCGAACGCGCCGCGCTGTTCGACGGCCGTGCGGTGCAGGACGTCGAAGCCGGCCTGCGCCAGCAGTTGACGGCTGCGCGCGATGCGTTGGCCGCGCGCCAGCTGGCCGCCAACGAAGCAGCCCAACTGGAAACCCGCATCCGCAGCAGCATCGCGCAGTCCGGCGAGCGCATCGCCAGCCTGCTCGACGATGCGCGCGACGCGGCTGCCCGTTTGGCCGACTGGATCGAGGACTACGCCGCCCGGCACGCCGACCTGGAGCCGGTGGAAAACGGGGCCGCACTGGCCTCGCTGCTCGCCGTCGGCGCGCAGTGGATGTCGAACGAACGCGCAGCCCTGGGCGAGATCGATGGTGCGGTGGCCAGGGCCGCCGCCGTGCTGGCCGAACGCAAGAACCAGCGCGCGCTGCACGAAGCGAGCGCCGATCCGTCTTCGCACGCCCAGGATGCCGAGCCGGTGCAGGCCTCGCTGCAGAAGGTGCTGGACGAGCGCCAGTCCTTGCACGACGGCGCCTCGAAGCTGCGCCTGCAAGCGGCGCAGGACGACGAGCGCCGCGTCAAGGCGCAGGCGATGCTGGCCGAGATCGAGCGCCAGCAGGCGATCGAGGCGCGTTGGGGGCGGCTCTCCGACCTGATCGGATCCGCCGACGGCAAGAAGTTCCGCAACTACGCCCAGCAGTTCACGCTGGAGGTGCTGCTCGGTTACGCCAACGCCCACCTGACCCACCTGGCCAAGCGTTATCGCCTGGAGCGCGTCGACAACGCCGGTGCGCCGTCGCTGGCGCTGATGGTGCGCGACCACGACATGGGCGGCGAAATCCGCTCGGTCAACTCCCTGTCCGGTGGCGAATCCTTCCTGGTGTCGCTGGCGCTGGCGCTGGGCCTGGCCTCGCTGTCGTCGAACCGGGTGCGGGTCGAGTCGCTGTTCATCGACGAAGGCTTCGGCTCGCTCGACAGCGACACCCTGACGGTGGCGATGGATGCGCTCGACGCCTTGCAGTCGATGGGACGCAAGGTCGGCGTAATCTCGCACGTGCACGAGATGACCGAGCGGATCGCGGCCAAGATCCAGGTGCGCCGTGCGGGTGGCGGAAGCAGCGCGGTGACCGTGCTTTAGCGATTTTCCTCAAACGTGGCGCAGTGCGCTACGTCGATACTGGCTGCCATCCGAGGAGAGTACCCATGGTCCGTTCGCGCGTCTTGCCCGCCCTGCTCTTGCTGTTGTCCGCCGCCGGCGCGGTGCGCGCCGAACGACCCGACCTGGTCGCTGCCGCCCGCGAGCAGATCGGCGTCACGCTGCATTACGATCCGGCCTACGTCAAGCTGGCCTACCCGCGCGGCGACGTGCCGATCGAGCGCGGCGTGTGCACCGACGTCGTGGTGCGCGCATTCCGGCGTGTCGGCTACGACTTGCAAGAACTGGTGCATCGCGACATGAAGCAGGCCTGGTCCGCCTATCCGCATCCAGCCAAGTGGAAGCTGAAGCGGCCCGATACCAACATCGATCACCGCAGGGTGCCGAACCTCGCGACCTTCTTCAGCCGCCACGGCCAGGCGCTGAACGTCAGCAAGAACGCGAATGACTATCTTCCGGGCGACATCGTCACCTGGCAGGTGCCGCCAGGCTTGCCGCACATCGGCCTGGTTGCCGATGTGCGCACGGCTGCGGGCGTACCGCTCGTGATCCATAACATCGGCATGGGTACGCGCATGGAAGACCGGTTGTTCGCCTATCCGATCACCGGGCATTACCGGTTTCCGCAGCCGCAGGCGCGCGTCAATCGCTAACGCTTGCCGGCGCCGGCTTCACAGGCAGCGCCGTCTTGCGTGCCTCATGGACGGCGCGCAGATACCTGCCGTAGGTATCGCCCGCAGCATGCCACTGCGACTGCTCCCCTTCCCGCCCGGATGCGCGCTCGAACGCAAACTCGGCCTGGAGGATGCCGAACGACGCCCGGGCACCGTTGCGCGGCAGGTTGCCGAGTTGAAGCATCACATTGCAAGTGTAGCGCTGCGCTCCTCCGACCGCGCGGCAGGGGCCCAGCGGTTCGACTTGCGAGATGGACGAGCCGGTCGTGAACAGGTTTGGCGCATCGAGGGCCGCGCGCAGGGCGCGCTCGACGTTATCGCGCCCGATCGGCTCTGCCTTGTTGCCGAAATCGCCGTCGCGGTCGAGATTCCCGAACCGTGCGGCGACGAGCAGATGGTGCGCTTCCGTGACCTCGAACTTCACTTTCCTGCCATCGCGCGGCGAGACAATGTAGGCATAGGACAGCAATTCCTCTCCTGCACGCACTGTCGCAACACAGCCACGTTCGCGGCGCGCGCTGGCATGGCCGATCTGCTCCGTCTTCAACATTTTGGGGAGCGCAGGCACGACGTTGTCGTCCATCGCACGAAGCGCATGCCAGGCCGAAAATTCGATCGACTCACGGACCTTCCCGGAAGCGCAAGAGGGAATCGCGTTATACCAATCGAACAGGAAGCAGGCGCCGCCCAGCACGGCCGTATAGACGGCGATTTTCTTCAGGCGGGCAAAGTAATGCGGCTCGGCGGATGTGCTGATCGATTTGTTCATGATTGTGCGTTTTATATTACCCCGCTGGAAGATTCTCGGAGTAAATGTACCGCCCGGCTACATGCGCGGCACCGCATTGCACAAGCTTCAGGCCCGGTCGGAACGGGACGCAAGGCCAGGCATCCTTGTACAATGCGCCCTTTGCATCGACAACCTCCACAGCCATGAAACCCGCACGCACCCTCACCTTCAAATGCGCCAAGTGCGCCAAGCCCGTCACCGTCTACCTGCAGAAAGTCTCGGCCTGCTCGCACATCCAGCCTTACCAGGGCATCTGCGGCTGCGGCGAAGTCAAGCTGCACGCCACCGGCAGCGCCGACGCGGTGAAGTCCTTCCTCGATTCGAACGGCACCAACTGGCACCACCATCATTGATATGACGCGCATCGAATGGGTGGAAGGCGGCCAGAACCGCTCGGCGCTGTGGCGCTCGGAAAGCGGCTGGCCGGCGCCGAAAAAAGTCGTAATCGCCGACGACACCATGTCCGCCGACACGGCTTACCGCCTGGCACTGGACGGCACCGCCCTGCTCTGGCGCGGCGACTTCCAGAACGCGCGCCAGTTGGTGCAGGCGCTGGCGCGCCGCATCGACCACAAGGGGTCGCACTCCAAGCGGGCGAAAGCCGGCAAGGCCGCGCCGACGCCGACCGAAGGGTTCCATCGGCACCGCCTGTCCCAACTGCAGCGCGCCCGCACCCTGGCGATGCTGCTGATCCCGTTCGACGCCGACTACGCGATTCCGCTGCGCCGCGCACCCGAGGTGCAGGAAGCCTGCCGAGAAGCCTGGGGACCAGGCGTTGAACCGAGCGTCGCCTCGCTGCGCGAGTTGCTGGGCCTGATCGGCGCCCACGAATGGCGCCGCAAGGGCGTGCACATCCCGGCGCTCGATGGCCGCATCCATCCCTGGTACGGCGTGTTCTCGCCGGTGCGCGGCGAATACGTCGACCTGGTGGCGCAGGCGCCGCTACCGCCGCATGCGAAGCTGGCTTTCGACATCGGTGCCGGTACCGGTGTGCTGTCGAGCGTGCTGGCGCGGCGCGGCCTGCAGCGCGTGGTCGCCACCGACATGGACGAGCGCGCCCTCGGCTGCGCCCGCGAAAACGTCGAGCGCCTGGGCTTACTGAAACAGGTCGAGATCGTCAAGGCCGACCTCTTCCCCGAAGGCCTGGCCGACCTGGTGGTCTGCAATCCGCCCTGGCTGCCGGGTAAACCGAGCTCGGCCATCGAATACGCGATCTACGATCCGGACAGCCGCATGTTGCGCGGTTTCCTCGGCGGACTGAAGGCCCACCTCGCCGACAACGGCGAGGGCTGGCTCATCATTTCCGACCTGGCCGAGCATCTGGGCCTGCGCACGCGCGAGCAATTGCTGAACTGGATCAGCGACGCCGGGCTGCAAGTGGCCGGCCGCCACGACGTGCAGCCGACCCACGGCAAGGCCCAGGATGCCGACGATCCCTTGCACGCGGCGCGCTCGCGCGAGGTCACGTCGCTGTGGCGCCTGCGCGCCGGTTGAACGCAGGCGGAAGGCGGCCTGAAACGCATATTTGCGTCAGGCCGCCAGACGCGGTACAATGCTTGCCTCAGACGCGGGGTGGAGCAGTCTGGCAGCTCGTCGGGCTCATAACCCGAAGGTCACAGGTTCAAATCCTGTCCCCGCAACCAAACACTTAGCACGAAACGAGCCCGACTCTTGTAGCCGGGCTTTTGTTTTCTGGGGCACCACAATCCAGATAAGCCAGATGAGAGACAAGAAAGACAACGCGACGTTCGACCTGCCGGGTTTTGAGGCGGCCGCACCGCTCGAACCCAGCGTTGTCGAGCCGAAGCGCGCTTCCCGTCCTCGTCGTGCCTCCATGAAACAGGAGCAGTTGACCCTGCTCGAAGAAACCGACACCACCGGCCTGCCAGTCTGGCGCCGCGACGACAACCTCGATTTGACCGGATTGCCGGTCTGGGCGCCGGCGACTCCGGCCTAACCGCTGGAATTTCCATGACCCATCCTTTCTCCGCGCTGCCGCTGGCACCGCAATTCCTCGCCAATCTCGACACCCTCGGCTACCGCGAGATGACGCCGATTCAGGCCGAGAGCCTGCCCGCCGTGCTGGAAGGCCGCGACCTCATCGCCCAGGCCGCCACCGGCAGCGGCAAGACGGCCGCCTTCGGCATCGGCATCCTGCAGAAGCTGAACCCGGCGTGGTTCGCGGTGCAGGGCCTGGTGATGTGCCCGACGCGCGAACTGGCCGACCAGGTGGCCGGCGAGTTGCGGCGTCTGGCGCGCGGCGTCGGCAACGTCAAGGTGCTGACCCTCACCGGCGGCGTCGCCATGCGTCCGCAGATCGCCTCGCTCGAACACGGCGCCCACATCGTGGTCGGCACCCCGGGCCGCATCCGCGACCACCTCGGCCGCAACACGCTCGACTTGTCGAAGGTGCAGACCCTGGTGCTGGACGAAGCCGACCGCATGAC